>CBFGYT010000010.1:0-13727 GCA_965653065.1 uncultured bacterium
TAAATGATGTTCAGCACACAACAAGCTAAAATTTCGACTTTAGATTCACATATATACATAACTAGGAGCTACAATCAATGTATCATCGCGAAAAACTTATTATCTTTTTAATCGTCTTATCAGATTATGCTGCTTTAAATGGTATTGCAAGCGTATTACCTGCATTATTACTTTCATCTTCAACACATGGAAATAGCAGCGCGTATTTTACAACACATTCTGCGCTATGGATTGGTATGACTATTACAGTATACGCAGTAGGGCAAAGTATAGGATCTTTATTTTGGGGGAAATGGTCTGATCATTGCGGCCGTAAACCTATATTACAACTCACGCTTGTTCTCAATGCACTAGGATTATTCGTTGCATATCTGAGTATTATTTTTCAAAAGCTAGATGGACTATTGCTGGGGCGATTGATCTCAGGATTAGCGGCTGGTAATGTAGCTATTGCGTCCTCTATAATAGCAGACATCAGCACGAAAAATACCAAAGCCATTCATTATCGCATTATTCAACTGGCTATTGGCGTAGGGTTAATTGTGGGCCCGGCTATCCTATCTTTATGTCATTATATCTTTAGAGACAATCAAGCAATCGCAATCACAGTGCTGTTATTTTCTGTACTGCAATGTATATTGTGGTTCATAGTCAGGTACTTCTTTAGAGAAACCCATCAACACAGACAAATGGGTAAAGGGAATAATTTTATTGTAATGACAGCCCCTATGCGTTGGGCTTTGATTGTTTGGACAATTTACATTGCAGGTCTCATGTTGTTCGGGCAATTTTTGCCGAGTATTTTACAGCAAAAATTTGCATATAATTCACAGAAAATTGCACATTATTTTTTATTCATGGGTGTTGTTTACATAGGCTGTCAGTTTTATTTGGTTAGATATTTAGTGAGGTTTTTTTCTTCTCAAGCAATGGTCTGTGGTTTTATGATTGCGCTCAGTGGTTGTGTGGCGATGTTTTTCACTTTGACGACAGCAAAATATTTATGGAGTGTATCTATTGTTTACTATATTTGTTTAGCATTATTAATGCCAAATCTATATGCAGTGACTTCAGATGCAGCGGATGAAAATAATCAAGGCTATTTGATGGGAAAAGCATTGTCGTTGCAAGGTGCTGCAACCGTGATAGCTTCTATAGTCGGTGGATTTTTCTTAACAGTCAACATGCACATGATTATGCTGACAACAGCAAGCTTATTTTTTTTAGCATGGGGATTATTTCTATTTAGTAGGAGAGTGTATTATGCATTGGTATAGATTATTATGGACGAGCAGTTTATTGGTGATCATTTATGGTATCAATAGTTTCGATTTCATTAAAACACTGCCTAAATTACGCTTGATTTTAGCGCTTTGCTTCATCGTTTCTATTTCTATAGGGATAGATTATATTTTCTTCTATTTATTAGCCGGCATGGAATTCCATCCAACGACGCAAGAAAATTGGACCAATGTATTATCTGTGTTTATTTTTATCAGCTGTGAAGCGATAGGCGTACAGCGGCTATTACGAAATCGCGATGATTATTGGCTTTGGATGTTGCCCGCCGTAGTTGATTTATTTTTAAAAGGAACTATTGCATTTTTAGTATTTAACAACCATACTTGGTTTGTTTGGGATACATTGAGAGCGGTGGTTTTATTGACTATGATGTATTATGATCGAGTGTCTAATGCTAAGAAAGCCTATAGATATAAAGTATACTTGAAGATGCGAGATTAAGTTAGCATTATCACGAACTGTCATCCCCGCGCACGCGGGGATCCAGGAATAATCCACGAATTGTGCACTATTCACTGGATCCTCGCGTGCGCGAGGATGACAATTCCCTGTAATGCAACCACACTTTAATATTTTGAAAAGCGGACACAGAAATATTACTTATCAATTAAAAGGAGCTCTTATGTTTTTATCCATCATAGTCGGTAGTTCTCGTAATGATTCACAATCGGCTAAAGTAGGGCAGTATATTAATACCGTTTTAACAACCGATCATGCCCTCTATTCAGTCAAAGAATTATTTCCTAAATTATGGGATAATATTGAATTTGAATCCCTACGCGAAGAATCACAAGCTTATAACCGTAGCGTTTATGAAAAACTAGCGAAGTCTGATGGGTTTATTTTTGTGGTTCCCGAATGGAATGGCATGGTGCCGCCGGCAATGAAAAATGTATTTATCATTGCCGATAGAGAGTTTGCACATAAGCCAGCATTGTTAGTGACTGTTTCTGCCGGTTTCGGCGGTTCGTATCCTATCGCCGAATTACGCATGAGTAGTTATAAGAACAGTCGCTTATGTTATATTCCCGATCATGTCATTGTGCGACATGTCAATACAGTCATGAATACACCAGAGCCCGCTAATGATGATGATAAACGCATTCGTGATCGCTTGGCGTATTCTATTCGTGTGTTAGAAGAATATACTAAAGCGTTCCAAGCCATTCGCAAGAGTGGCGTGATAGATTTAGATTTACATCCGAGTGGCATGTAATCTAACGTATAGTACGGCAGTCTTATTTTAGTATCTCATAGTAAACTGAAGAACACACGCCACCTGAGCAAAACTGTATGTTGTACGCTTTGATATTAGTACTTTCTACATATAATGAAGCCTGACCTACCACATAAGTGCACCTCAAAGCGTATACCGATGTAGGACTTGCCCCGAGTGTGGTGGAGGTAACAGTGCCTTTTGCGATGGAATTGGTTACTTTCCAATTAATCCCCAGGTTATCTGTAAATGTTTTACCTTTTGGCGCTTTGACTGGATCATAGGTAGTACTGTTATTGAAAAGAGTTGACTTGGCCATTGAACTATTACAATCCACTTTGCTTACAATTGCATACGCAGGTGTGATACAGAGTGCGCTTGCAGCAATGATAGACGCTACAGAAAGCGAATGTTTAACTATATTTTGCATGATGTAATCTCCATAACTATACACTATATAGTATAGTCAAATATTTTATCTCTATTCTTATGATTAGATTAACAGTGAAAAAGTATAGAATATACCGCTATTTATAGTATAGATCGTATGCTCAGCAAAGTAATTGTTTTTAATTCTTCCAACGTAGAATGTTGAATAGTCAATGGTGGCAGCCAATACACCGTATTGCCAATAGGTCGTAATAGTGCACCTAAGCCCACTGCGTTTTTATAAAATTGTTTCATGGTCTTAGGTGTCATCCACGAAGGACTAAAATCAGCGGCAACCATGGCACCTAACGCACGAACATTTTGTAAAACTTCAGTTTCATCCGCTATTTCTTGCATAAATCTACATAAGACAGTTTGTAATTCAACAGCACGCTGACACAACTTTTGCTTTTCAATTACCTGTAATGTCGCTAAAGCAACACTGGCACCCAGCGCATTGCCTGAATAAGTATGGGAATGTAAGAATGCTTTGCTGATTTCAGAATCATCATAAAACAGATCATAAATTCTGTTACGGGTTAATACCACACTAAAAGGGAGAAACCCCGACGTTAATCCTTTAGATAAGCAAATAAAGTCGGGATGAATATCAGCATGATCACAGGCTAGCATTTTACCCGTACGACCTATGCCCGTCATGATTTCATCGGCAATTAAATGAATGTCTTGCGCTTTAGCCCAAGCTGCCATGCGACGCAAGAAATCAGCGCTATATAATTTCATTCCTGTGGCCCCTTGCAGCAAAGGCTCAAAAATAATGGCGGTGATAGTATCTGCTAGAGGCGTTAATTTTTTTTCAGCTATCGCCCACGCATCGCTGGCATCATGCCAAATAGGATCTTCGGTAGAGCACACATAGGGTGGTGTTATAAAAATAGGGTCAAATAATAATGCTTGATACGGATCGCGAAACCGCCCCACATCGCTGACGCTCATGGCGCCAACCGTATCGCCATGATAGCCATTTGTCAATGCAACGAATTTCTTTCTATGAGGCTGTTGTTGAATCATGCGACTGTGTAAACTCATCTTTAAGGCAATCTCAACGGCTGAAGATCCATCGCTGGCATAAAATACTTTATCCAAGCCATCGCATAAAGTTGTTAATTTTTGTGCCAGCGTTACAATTACTTCATGCGTGGTGTGCGCAAACAGTACATGCTCGAATTGTTCTAATTGTGATAGCAACGCTTGTTTCAATACAGGATGATTATGGCCTAATGATTTACACCACCAACTGGAAATAGCATCGATCACAGTACGCCCATCGGCTAATTCAATATAACTGTCATAAGTTTTACGTACGACTATGGGTTTAAAAGATTCATAATCTTTCATTTGTGCACAAGGATGCCAGTTTAAAAGATGATCAAGTTGCTGTAATTCCATCGTTCTTTAGTAAACCTTTAATATTATATGGGTTGACTAATGATAGGTGGGTTTGTATACTGCGTCAAGAGCTGAGAATTTAAGTGAAAGTTTCTCACTGAAAGTGAATAAAAAGCCAGTGTTGTCATTCCCGCGCACGCGGGAATCCAGAGAAAAGAGGTTGAAAACTTGAATGTAAACTGGATCCCCGCATGCGCGGGGATGACATACCTCGTTTTTTAACTAGATACAAGCTTTTTCTAGATATCTTTTCTAAAATTGAATGGAATATCTCAATCAAGAACAGTTGAGAGGTAATAATGACTACTTGGACCATAGACACTTTACACACTTTAATTGCGCGCCCTTTTTTTGAATTAATTCACCAAGCGTATACGGTGCATCAGCAACATTTTAAACTAGGCGAGATACAATTTAGCAAACTGGCTAACATTAAAACCGGTGCTTGTCCAGAAGATTGCGCGTATTGTCCGCAAAGCGCGCATTATAATACCGGACTAAAAAAAGAAAAGCTATTAGATAAGAACTCAGTATTGGCTTTGGCCAGACAAGCGAAAGCCAATGGTGCCACTCGATTTTGTATGGGAGCAGCATGGCGATCACCACCGAAAAAAGAATTGCCTAAAGTGGCTGAAATGATCCGTGAAGTCAAGCAAATGGGATTAGAAACCTGTGTGACTTTAGGGTTATTAGATGCAGAAGATGCGGCATTACTAAAAGATGCGGGATTGGATTTTTACAATCATAATTTAGATACTTCTGAAGAATTCTATAAAGAAGTTATCAGCACACGCACGTATGAAGATAGATTGCGTACTATTCAACATGTCAGCGATCACGATATTCACGTTTGTTGTGGTGGTATTTTAGGAATGGGAGAAAGTCGTGACGATAGGTTACAGTTATTATTGACATTAGCGCAATTGCCTACAATCCCCAAAAGCATTCCCATTAATCAATTGATCCCAATTCCAGGCACACCTTTGGCGGATCAAAAGAAAATAGATACTTTTGAATTTGTGCGTACCGTTGCAGTGACGCGTATTGTTTTCCCACAGTCGTATGTGCGTTTATCAGCAGGACGTGATGCGATGTCAGATGAAATGCAAGCGTGGTGCTTTATGGCGGGCGTAAACTCTATTTTTATTGGTGATACTTTATTAACAGCGAAAAATCCTAGCCAAGAGAAAGATATACAATTATTAAAATCACTCGATATGGCTATTCCTCAGGAAGTCGCACATGCTTGAAGAAACGCTTGCGACAAAATTGCAACAATGGCAACAAAATGCATTAACGCGAGCTCGGCCTGTTATTTCGCAATATGAAAACAATAGAATTACAGTGAATGATAAAAATGCTATTCAATTTGCTAGCAGTGATTATTTAGCATTGAATCGACACCCACTGATTACAGAGGCATCTAGCAGAGCATTGCAATACTCTGGATTAGGCAGTGGTGCTTCTGCTATGGTCGTAGGCTATAGTGACTATCATCAGCAACTAGAAGAGATAACCGCAAAATGGCTGCAAGTTGATCAAGCGATTTTGTTTAGTTCTGGATATTTAGCCAATATAGGCGTATTGCAATCGCTGGTAAGTCGTCATGACAGTATTGCTGCGGATAAATTGTGCCATGCATCGTTGTTGACTGGGATGCAGTTAACTCGAGCAAAGCAGCATCGATACGCTCATTTAGAGATGCAAGAATTGCAAAAAGTATTAATGAACAATACCGTGAAATTAATTGTCACAGAGAGTGTCTTTAGTATGCAAGGCGATATAGCGCCGATAAAGGCTATTGTTTCTTTAGCAAAAGACTATCATGCAGGCATTATTATAGATGATGCGCATGGGTTAGGCGTGCTAGGAGATCAGGGTCGAGGAATTATTGAAGTGGCAGCGATCACGCAGCAAGATTTTTCTTGTTTAATTTTACCGTGTGGTAAAGCATTACAAGGTATGGGTGCACTGGTGGCGGGTCGTAAAGAAATTATCGATGCCATCTTACAGTTTTCTCCTAGCTACCGTTATAACACGGCTTTATCACCCGTTATTGCCGCCGGTATGAGTGCGGCTATTCAATTGATCCAACAAGAAACCTGGCGCAGACAACGATTACAACACAATATAGAAACTTTTAATCGCTATGCGCTTGAATATCAACTGCCGCTAGTATCGCATGAAAAAACACCTATTCGCATATTAAGACTAGGCGATACGGTTAAAGTGTTACAACTGCAAGACTATTTATTAGAGCAAGGCTATTATGTCGCTGCGATCAGAGCGCCAACGGTCATGAACAAACACGCTTGCTTACGTGTTTCTTTAAACACATTGCATGAAGAGAGTGAAATAAAAGATTTATTAACTAAAGTAAGTGATTTTTTATCATGACTCATTCTGTTGGATTTATTTCTGGATGGGGGTTTTCGGCAAAATTATTACAACAGAGTTTTTCTTTTGATAGACAGACGATTTGCTTTCGATATGAGAATGAAGAACTGTGTGATATAAAGTCAGTCGTACAGCCTTGGGGAAAAGAAATTGAAAAGCCTATACACATCATCGCTTGGTCACTAGGCGGGTTGTTTGCGATTCAACTAGCCGCGCTATTTCCAGATAAGATTGCGCGAGTCATATTACTCGCTAGTCAAGGAAAACTAGTGGCGGATGAAAACAATATGGGAATTGATGCAGGTACATTGGATAGGTTCATTGAAATGGCGCAAAAAGACAAAGTTTCTTTGCAAAAGAAATTTATACAATGGGTAGGATATCCAGATAGAGACAAACAAAACCGTTTGCAGTTGATAAAGCATTTTTTACCGATAGATGTGCAATCACAGCAGGGATTGCTTATTATGAAAAATACAGATCTAAACAGTGAGTTGACTAAAATACAGGACAAGGTTGTATTTATTGTTCATGGTAAAGATGCTGTAATTAAGCAAGAGTCAGTCAAACTACAAGTCAAATATCCTCAGTCGAAAGTAGTATTTCTTGCGGATGCAGGCCATGCTGCCTTTCTTGCTCATAATAGAGTTTATCAAGAGATAGTAAATGAGTATATCAATTAAAGAAAAAATAAGAAAAAACTTCTCTATGGCGGCCCCTACGTATGATCAGCATTGTTTGGTGCAGAATGCTATTGCCGATCAAGCAATCACTTTGCTATGTCATCATCAAAGAGATTTTGGCAGAGTGGCTGATTTTGCTTGTGGCACAGGAGAAAGTACTAGACAGTTACTGACTAAAATTAATTACCGTAGTTGCTATGCCATTGATTTTTGTGAAAACTTGTTATTGAAAGCCAAAAGTAAAAGTTTAAGCAAGGTTGATTTTATTTTATCAGATTTTGAACATGCCATTTTTGAAAAAGAATCATTGGATTTAATATTTTGCAATATGGGTTTGCAATGGTCTTTACAATTAGAAGAAGTTGTAAATCTATTTTCTTCTTATTTGCGAGAATCAGGCTGGTTTGCGTTTTCATTGCCGTTAAAACATAACTTTCCTGAATTAAAAAGCAAATTACCATTATTCACTCATGAAAATATTTTTGAGATTCTAAGCAAAGCTTATTTTCAGCTGGCTGATTTTGCCATTCTCGAGCATAAGATTTATTTTTCTTCTTGTTATGAGGCGTTAAAATCTTTGCAATACACAGGAGCAAATTATTCTTTATCAGGCATGAAAAATAGAAGGGTTTACAGTAGGCGGTTATTGGAAGATTTGTTTTTACAAACAGGAAAAGAAATTAGTTTGACTTATCGAGTTGGGATCTATATTGCAAATTGTTTCAAGAATAATGCCTAATCGTCTCGCGGCTTCGTTGCCGTTGTGTCAAACACGCCGTAAATACATCCCTGTAGGCTCGGGCGCAGCATCCATGCTGCTCACGGTTTGACACAACTAAGCAACGATGTCGCGAGACTGGAATTGTGTACTTTGTAATGTAGAAGAGTAGAAAGCTTAATATATAGTTAACGTGTATGAGGTTTTATGAATATCATTTAATCTTGAATTGAGAGTGGATTTTTATGAACACTGATTCTTATGAGCACTGGTGCTTAATTTCACCTCGATCTGCCCCCTCTCCCGCGCTAAGATCTTTTTTAGTATTATGACTCTTTTCGCGGGAGAGGGTTGGGGAGAGGGCATGTCACAAGACAGTGGCTACAGAAACCCCATTTAAAAAACTGCTATGAACTTATAGGAGTAATCATCATGACTGCTATTTTCATCACCGGCACAGACACCGAGATCGGCAAAACTACTATTTCAAGAATGCTATTACAACAATGGAATCAACAAGGCTATCGCACGTGTGCTATGAAGCCGATTGCTTCGGGTTGTGATTACAATGAAAATAATCAACTAGTCAATGAAGATGCGTTGATATTGCAACAAACAGCATCTATCCAATTACCTTATGAAACAGTCAATCCGATCGCATTGCCTGATCCGATTGCCCCGTATTTAGCGGCTAAAAATATAAAACAAGCGCTATCAGCAAAAATGGTCAAAGAAAAAATAAATTCTTTTCTAGAGATTCCAGCAGACAAACATTTAATTGAGGGAATAGGCGGTTGGGCACAGCCGCTCAATGAAACTGAATTATTATCGGATGTTATTTCCGAATTGCAGATCCCAGTGGTTTTGGTTGTGGGTATGCGGCTAGGTTGTTTGAATCATGCGATTTTAACGTATCAACATATAAAGCACTGCCAAGTGCCCATAAGTGGATGGATTGCGAATTGCATCGATCCGACCATGTTAGCGCGAGAAGAGAATATTCAATTTTTACAGCAATGGATATCCGAGCCTTGTTTGGCAGTAGTGCCATGGAAAGAAGTAGATGTTGTCACAATCATGGATTAGAAGCGTGGCTATAATTCTATGATTTATCTCTTGGATTGCTCCGCTTGAATGCCTTTACCCATAATTCTTTGTTTTTCAATCAATTTCAAGAAAGTTGCAAACCATTGCTTTTTTGTATATTACTGGTACAATACGTTATCTTTTTAATTTAATAGTGAGGTAATAGAAATGGCGAGTAGTTCGGGTATGACTAAAAAAAAGCAAAATATAGGAACAACGAAAAGCCCTAAGCCGACCTCAGAGGCTATTTGGGTGTTTGGAAGCATGCTCACCAACATGGTTGAGGCGATATATTGTAAAGGTTCTGTAAAAGAAGAGATGTGTAAGCTTGTCCGCTCCAGTCTATGTAACCTTTCCGACGCCGACATTAATGATGGTGTTGTACGAGTGCGATATGACGATAACTCTACAGACAAGGTGCCAGTTTTACATATGATAGTAATAGCGGGTGCAATGCCTGCCTGCATCGATGTGTTGAAGAGTCGTAAAAATATCGATGTGAATAAGAAGGATAGCAAAGGTGATACGATTCTAACTATAGCTTGTAAACAGGGAGATCCTAAGCTTGCAGAAACGTTAATAAAGGAACTAAAAGCGGATCGTTTCAAGCCAGAAACATATTGTCAGCTTGTCGAATACCATGAGCTTAATAATGATAATGCTTTTTTTCATGCGACTTCCTCATCAATAAAGGGCTCAGCTCCAGCTCACTCAGCATCGAGCCTCTTTCCTAAAAGATAGGCTAAGATTAGTTACTTCATCATGCCGGGCACTTCGGTGCCTGCGCTGCTAGTGGGTAAATGACCACTCAGGAAAAGTTGTTTTTTTAGCCACATGTATGATAAAATATACAAATGCTCTTCAATGGACTTATCCGCTGATGAAAAGGGTGATGATGAGAAGTTCTTTCTGAAAGTAGAAAATCAACTATTGAGAAAAAGATTAGCAGCACAACAGCAAGAAGCAACGCGATTAAGAGCAGAACAACAGTATTTTTCTGACGTGTTTTTGAGAATGGTTTTAGCGGAAGGAAAGAATGCTCAATTAGATAGAGAACTTGAGTCACATGCACAAGCAATTGAACAACTTAATCAACAGTTTACGAGCGTATAAAGAACTGGTGGAAGATAAGAATGCACTGTTAGCGAGTTATTACGCTAGTAATAATGAATTGAAAAATATAGGTAGAGAATTGCAAGCAGAAGTGGAAGATCTCCATAGACAATTAGGTGAAGAAAGTCAATCTGTTTCGGTTAGTGTTAATGTAACTACAGCAGGAACAAGAACCAGAGAAGGTGATTTACAAAAAGGCCGAAAAGTAAGACTAGTCCGGGCGTCTTCATCAGAGGGGACAAATAACAGCGCTTTTTTTGGGCGACAGAGTCCTTCTCAGGCTGTAGATGCTCCAGACTCTGCGCGTTGTGTTTATATTCATGATCTTAAGTAAATCCTAATTTTACTTTGTTATAATTTGTTATTTTTAAGTTTAACTAGCGAAGAAAGAGGTATTCAATATGGCTAGTCATTGCGAAGAGGCTATTTATTTTGTCGCTATTCACGGGCGCACTGTTCCTGCTTTTTCATGGAATTTTGTTCATGAGACCAAGGACAAAGCTTTACTCAAGGGCATCTCGGTTCTTGGTAATATCATTAGTGTTTTTGACAATGATTTAGACTATAAAGATTTTTTCAAAAAGGTTATGCCATTCTGTAACTATGTGAATATGATTGCAAGTGATTTACAATCCCCTGCAATTAAGCAAGTTTTTAAAGATATACATGCTATCGATGATGATGACGCTAGACATAAACTCATCAAATCTGCGTTACATCCTGATGCTATTAATGGTTGTCATATGCATAGGGTCGTTAAAGAAGGAATTCCCTATAAGAAATTTAAAGGGTTTATCGATTTACTAGTACAAGTTAGCGCAGAGTATGACTCTGACAAACGATTAAAGTATATGGATAAACATCTTGGGATCTCGCGAGTGAAAAATCTGTTAAGCGAAGAAGATTTTCAACAATGGCGCACAATACAAAGCGAAACTCCACTTATCCCAGAATCACAGCAGGGAGAAATTCTATCTTGTTATAAACACTATGTGAAGTTTTACCCAAACAGTACTGAACAGCTTCAAGAAGCAATAACAGAGTTGGAAATTTATAAAGAACGAATTGGTTTTGAAACTACAGCAAGTGTAACTAATGGTTTAAAGAGTTTAGGCGTAGGATATTTTGCTGGCTTTGGCATTGGTGCAGTGCAAACAGGGTTACAAACCTGTTTAGGGAAAAATAATAGTAGTTTTTTGAATGAAATACTGTTGAGTCTTTTATTATGTGCGACAGACTCTTCACAGGCAGGAATTAGCTGGATGAATTTACTGGTTCCTTTCATCAGTGCTTTGGGTACTAATGCTATTATTGAGGAGCCATCAGCGGCATTATTGCTTTCACAAGTCGTTCAATATTCTTTTGAAGAACTGACTTCTCCTCATTATCCAGAAGTTTACAATGAATTTTCTATGCAGATGATACTCTCTATGATGCAAGTATGGTGCCATACTACCAGTCTATTAGGATGTTATCATGGTTCTAGGTATCAAAATAGGATACAGACAAGTGCTAGTGCTATGATGCAATCCAGTATGACGCTGTTTTCTAGAACGACGAATACGATTGCCAGCGGCATGTACAGCCTATCTGCGTATTTAGAACCTTATTTGCCACGTGTGTTCCAAAATGCGGGAGCTTTGTAAATAAGTTGCTTTTCCTCTCCCGCGACAAACATCATTATACTAATAAAGTTTCTAGCGCGGGAGAGGGGGTAGATCGAGGCAAAATTAAAAATCCGTGTTCAATCGCCGTTTAAAATGTCGTGGCAATGTCTTTAATCCATCCTGCAAAAATCGCGCATCTTCAAGTGAATCAGATATATACCCAATGCACTTCAAGATGCGAAGTAGCATTATCGTATCCACGTGCTGTCATCCCCGCGCACGCGGGGATGACAACGCACAGCAATTCCAACTTAAGTTCGCATCTTCAAGTGCGTTTGGTATAGATATTAACTACTTCATCAACGTCGTATCGCCCGAAGAAAATGCTTGCTTTTGTCCATTGTCTAAAGTCAGAATTAAATGGCCTTGGTTATCAATGCCGGCAGCGACTCCTGAATATTGGTCTTTTCCGGATAATAAAGATATGGATTTATTATGCAAATAATCGCGTTGCTGCCATTGTTCTTGAAAGTAACTTAAACCATGCAGACTAAATTGTTCTAAATAAGTGACGACGTGATTGATTATTTCGCTACACAATGCATTGCGATCATAATATTGATCACTGACGCTTTGTAATGAAGTCCACTGCTGATTGATTTCATCGTGAGTGGCTTCTTTCATATTCACATTAATACCCATGCCAATGATCGCTTGGCAAAAGCCATTCGACTCGGCTTGAATTTCAATTAAGCTGCCCGCTAACTTTTTGCCATGGATCAATAAATCATTCGGCCATTTAATGAAGACTTCATTGGTTAATCCACTGATTTTTTCGATAGCGTGACACAGTGCTAAACTAATGACTAAACTCAATCCAGACAGAGCGCTGATATCTTGTTGCCAAGGATAGAGTAGCGATAAGTAAATATTTTTAGCAAAAGGCGAGTGCCATTGCCGACTCAGGCGACCACGACCGGCAGTTTGTGTTTCTGCCAGACAAACACGAATTTTTTTATTGTCAGTTAAATATTTTTTTAAATATTGATTGGTAGAATCTACTTTTTCCAAACATTCGACTTCTATATTTTTTTGCGCTAATGCGGATTGTATGGTTTTTGCATCTAATAAGATTAAAGATTCTTGTAACATGTAGCCTTTTCCTTTGGTTGAAGTGAAGGGAATATTGTATTGTTGTAGTTTTCTTATAATTTTCCACACGGCCGCGCGAGTGATGTGTAGTTTCTCACCGAGTGATGTGCCATCGTGGTATTCACCATCGTTTAACAGAGAAACCATTTTAACAAGCTTATCAGAATTTTGTTGCATATATTACCTGGGTTAGTTTTTGAAAGTGAAAAATCATGCTCATTTTACCTATCGAAATGTGAATTTAACGACTGTCGTTGCGCTTCGCGCAATGACGACTTTCTTGTTCCATGGTTAAACTTCGCATTTCGAAAGGCGAGCGGTATATATGTGAATTTAAAGTCGAAACTCGAGCTTTACCCTTTTTAAGCGCAGATTTTTAATTTCACCGCGATCTACCCCCTCTCCCGCGCTAGGAGTTTTGTTATTATAATGATAGCATTTCGCGGGAGAGGGGGTAGATCGCGGTGAAATTCAGGACCTATGTTTAATCTAAGATTAAATGAAAATTTACAACTATTCTAACTCAACTTCGCAATTCGAAGTACGAGCGGTATAGATCCATAGAACTTTAAAACGTCTCTTCCTGCCGTTTCGTTAATACGTCATAACCGTCT
>CBFGYT010000011.1:0-13160 GCA_965653065.1 uncultured bacterium
TACACCGCGTATATCAACCACAAGACATCTATACGTTAGAAAAACTGGCCATGGAAAAACAAGCGATCCCAGCACGTAGTTTAATGGAGCGTGCAGCCGAAGCCGCATTTCAATATTTAAAAACAAAATGGCCACACGCGCACACCATAGGCATTATTTGTGGTCATGGCAATAATGGTGGCGATGGATATGCATTGGCCTTATTAGCTGTAAAAGCAGGGTGGACTGTTTTTGTCGGTCACGAAGGAAAAGACGTTGTTTTAAAAGAACCGGCGGTATTTTTTCAACAAGCGTGCCTTAGCACCGCTGTTAAGCATTTTCCATTGAGCCAACCCGCTTGGCCTAAAGTAGATGTGTGGGTAGATGCTTTATTAGGCATTGGATTAACACGAGAGGTCAGTGGTTTATATCGCACGGTGATCCGCAAATTAAACCAACAAGCAGAGCCTATTTTAAGTTTAGATTGTCCTTCGGGGTTAGAATGTACGCGCGGTGTAGTATTAGGAAGTGCCGTTGAAGCCGCAGCAACGATTACTTTTATTGGATTAAAAACAGGATTATTGACAGGCGTAGGACCTAGTTATTGTGGGGAACTGCATTGTGATGCATTAGGTATTCCGGAAGTTGTGTATCAACAAGTACCGGCTATGATAACGCGTCTTTATTATGATCCTCGCAAAAAATTATTACCACCGCGAAAGTCACATGCACATAAAGGGGATTTTGGTCATGTGTTAATTATCGGGGGCGATGAAGGCATGCCAGGAGCACCCATTCTCGCAGCCGATGCAGCATTAAAAGCAGGCGCTGGTTTAGTCACGGTAGCGACTCATCCCGCACATTTGACTGCAGTGACTGCGCGTAGACCGGAAGCACTCGTTGCAGCTATCAGCGATGCAAAACAATTAAAACCATTATTCGCGCGCGCAACTGTGATTGTGTTAGGGCCAGGATTAGGGCAATCTGCGTGGTCTGAGGCCTTATTTGATGCCACACTTAAAACCACATTACCAATCATTCTAGATGCTGATGCATTGAATTTATTAGCACAACACCCGCGTGAAAATAGTCGATGGTTGTTAACACCGCATCCAGGAGAAGCGGCACGCTTGTTAAATAACACCGCCAGTGAGATCCAAGCGGATCGTGTACATGCCGTCAAACAAATTCATTATAATTATGGTGGAACAGTCGTATTAAAAGGGGCCGGTAGTTTAATTGCAAGCAAACAAGATAAAGTATTGGTCTGTAATGAAGGGCATCCTGCGATGGCTTCTGCTGGCATGGGCGATGTATTAAGCGGCATATTAGGTGCATTAGTCGCACAAGGATTATCATTAGACGAAGCGGCGTCTATTGGCGTGTATGCACATGCGTATGCGGGTAAACAAATGGCACAACAAGGTCTGCGAGCAATATTGGCAAGTGAATTGGCTGAATTTGTTCGGGTGATATTATAAGTTAGATGAGTGGTCACAGAGGTTGAACTTGGCTTTTTAAGCTATGATAATTTACGAGTAATGAATATTTAATCCTTTTGGATGTGACCTCTATTTTCGCGCCAATTTAAAATAATTGCTGGAGAATCGTCAAATTCAGCTACTACTTTAAGATGTCCACCTAGTGCTTCTATATATTCCTGTAATGTGGAAATTAAGAAATCACTTCTTTTTTCCAGCCGTGAAATTTCATCTTGTCGTTTTTTTAAAAGCAGAGCAACCTGCTCTTGAGTTTTCTTTCGCAGAGTGCGCACATCTCTTAAGTTTAATTCTTCTTGAATTAATTGTTCAGCTCTGCGTGATATTTTATCGCGTCTTTTTTCTGAAAGTTGATTTATTTTATCATTTAACAATTTACTCATGGCTGTACTCCTCTAGAAAACGTAGATGTTCATCAAATCTATTATCGGCTTTTTTTATTAATTCTTTATAAAATCTTTTTTGATTTACACCTGCTTTATCACCTGCAATCAATAATATTCCCTCACGTTTTGGATCGAATGCAAAAGCGACGCGCCATACGCCACTGGCTGTCTGAAATCGAAGTTCTTTCATATTGCTATGCTTAGAGTCATTGAGGGTATCAACATGTGGCCGCCCTAGGGTTGGACCGAAATGTTCTAACAATCTAGCGTGCGATAACAACTCATCTTGGACTTCATCTTCAAATTCATCGAACTCAGACTCAAACTTATCATGAAACTTGATAATCCACTTCTTCATATTAATTATGGCCTTAAAGTCATATGTTGTCAAATACATATTCTAATGTATTCAGAGCAGAGAGTCAAGAGAATTAACATAATAATTGCACAAAAATTTGACAAATCCGTGTTTTTATGTTATACTATAAAGTGGGGATGTGTGTTCTTCGTAGTCCTTGCAAAGTAACTTATCCCATTTACCCCGCACATTTTTGATAATACTGTGGCTCAGTCAGAGTTAATTATCGTCTAAAAGTTTAATTACAATAAAGGAGAAAATATGATTACTTTAGATAAAGAACTAAATGAACTTGTTAATAAAGAAAAAGATAGAGAATTAAGAGAGTATTTTTGTAAATGCATTGATAAAGATCGGACATTGTGTGAGAGCTTTAACAATACTGTTGATAAAACATTATATCTTTGTTCAAAAGAACAGGAGTATTGTAAGCAGAAAATGGAAGAATATTGTCAAGACTCAAAAAGAGAACATGAAGAAAAATATCTAACTTGGAAAAAAAGGTATTATGAATTGGAGAGCGAGAGGCCGCAATTATTTCACAAGAGCCCATCGTATTATACAAGAGTATATCATTAGCATACTTTTATAAATTAATTTTTATTCAGAAAAAGATTGGATAAAATAAAGCCCTGTCTTGGTTATTTGTTTTCCCATTCTATAAACCGCAATTCCTGCGCGCTTCGCACTCTTTTCGGGTCGTCGTCATTCGCCATCCCTGGCTCAAGACGACTCATTTTGCCATCCTGGCAAAATGACCCGAAGAGTGCTTGCAGTGCTCGGGCGGTTTATAATTGAATGGGAAAACAAATAACCAAGACAGGGCCATCTGGTTTTTAGTGAGATATATAAAACTTAAGTAGAGTGCGCACAGAAGAAATTTGATATAATTAACCCGCTTATTGTTGATGATACGATTACCCACCTACAGGAAGGATAATAGCAATGCGGCAGCTATTTAAAAATGAAACTGAATTACAAGCTTTTGCCATAGAGTTAGCGATGATTTTACCACAGCGATTTTATCTTTATTTATCGGGCGAATTAGGCGCCGGAAAAACGACTTTAACACGGCAATTACTGCGGCAATTAGGAGTGACGGAATTAATAAAAAGCCCAACGTATACATTAGTAGAAACTTATACGGCAACGCACACCATCATTCATCATTTTGACTTATATCGGTTACAAACCTTACGCGAATTGGAAGATTTAAGCTTAGAAGATTATTTCACGGATAAAGCCATTGTGATTGTGGAATGGCCAGAAAAAGGGCTGGGTGGCTTGCCAAGTGCTGACATTGTCTGTACACTCTATTACCATGAGCAGGGCCGTCGTATAGAATGTATCGCACACAGTCAATCCGGCCAATCGGTTTTAACTGCAATGGAGAAACAGTGATCCATGGGACGCATGCAACGATGGCTATTTCTTTTCGCCTGTTTTATGGGTAGTGTTGGATTTGCTTTACCGACGTTATCAGTCAACGATATTCAAGTCAAAAGTGTCGATGCCAACACGACTGACGTTAAATTCATTTTTGCAGATAAACCGAGTTTGCATTATTTTGTCTTGGCCAAGCCATCGCGTTTTGTGCTCGACATAGATCAAGGGCAATTGCAAATTCCCATTCATAATTCTGTTTTAGCAAATACATTAATTCAATCGATTCGCCAAGGGCAGCAACCGAATCAAGTATTGCGTTTGGTGTTTGATATGCGTAGTGATGTAGTCGCCAGTGAATCCATTGCGGATAGTAAAACCATTGTGTTTGAATTAAAAAGTAAAAATGCGCCGACGGTAACCAGCAAAACTAAAGTGCCCGCAGTGGCTACGATCAGTCAACCCAATGTGGGATCTAGTCCTACCATATCAAAGAGTACAACAAAAACGTCTACAGTAGCTATTACACAAACTTCTACTACTACAGTGAAGGTAACTCCTAAGTCACCTGCTGCGACTGCGGGTAAACCCAATGTGTCAGCCGCGATCACAGAGCCCATCGTGGTGAAAACATTGCCGCAAGGGATGCGTAAAGTAGTGGTGGTGATTGATGCCGGACATGGCGGTAAAGATCCGGGGGCTTCTGGCCCAAGAGGAAGTCATGAAAAAGATGTCGTGTTATCTATCGCTCAAGATTTATATACAGATGTTAATCAAACGGCGGGTATGCGCGCAGTCATGACGCGCAGTGGCGATTACTATTTAACCTTACGACAACGATTGCAAAAAGCACGTGCTGCTAAAGCGGATATTTTTATTGCTGTTCATGCGGATGCCTATCAAGACCCACAATCACGCGGCGCATCAGTGTATGCTTTATCCGTAAAAGGCGCCAGTAGTGAAGCTGCTCGATGGTTAGCAGAAAAGGAAAACTATTCAGAATTGGGTGGCGTTAATTTAAATGATAAAAATGATGTATTACGTTCCGTATTAATTGATTTATCGCAAACGGCAACGATTAGCGCCAGTCTTAAATTAGGCGGTGCTGTATTAGGACAATTACATCAATTCACGCCTTTGCATCATGATTCTGTAGAGCAAGCGCGTTTTGTGGTATTAAAATCACCGGATATTCCATCCATCTTAGTGGAAACGGGTTTTTTATCGAATAGTAAAGAAGAAGTGCAATTGCGTAATCCACAATACCAACAAAAAGTGGCTAAAGCGATTTTACAAGGTGCTATTACTTATTTTTATCAACAGCCACCCGAAGGAACATGGATTGCGGCTAAGGTGAGAGATGACAAATCGGTAGGATAAGTGAGGCGATGGGCATCATCAATCAAAAGGAGGCACTATCATGACGAAACAAATTCATATTTTACCTCCACTGGTGGCTAATTTAATTGCCGCAGGCGAAGTGATTGAACGGCCTGCGTCTGTGGTTAAAGAGTTATTAGAAAATAGCCTAGACGCTAAAGCCAATCGCATTCAAATCGATATTGAAAAAGGCGGTTTGCAATTAATTCGTGTGCGTGATGATGGCATAGGCATGTCAAAAGAAGATTTGATGATGGCACCACAACGACACGCCACCAGTAAAATTAGAACGGCAGAAGATTTAGAAAAGATTGTTTCCCTAGGATTCAGGGGTGAAGCTTTAGCGAGTATAGACAGTGTCGCGCCGTTGTCTATTACCTCTTTAGCCGAAGGCGAACAAACAGCGTGGAAATTATATCGCCCTGCTTATGGGCAAGAATATATTTTAGAACCGGCAGCGCATCCTCGAGGAACCACAGTAGAGGTCAGTGAATTATTTTGCTATGCGCCTGTACGGCGTAAGTTTTTACGCTCCGATAAAACAGAATATCTTTATTTAGAAGAAGTGGTCAAACGCGTGATGTTATCCACTTTTGATGTGAGTTTTGTGTTGCGGCACAATCAACGCCTGGTTGCACAAGTGCGCGCTGGCAAGAGTGAATTAGAGCAAGATAAACGCATTGCCACTATTTGTGGCAATCCTTTTTTAAAAAACAGTTTACGCATAGACAGCCAGTATGAAGGCATGCAATTGTGGGGTTGGTTAGGATTGCCGAGTTTTCATCGTAGCCAAAGTGATCTGCAATACATTTATATCAATGGACGTATGGTGAAAGACAAATTGTTAAATCATGCAATACGTGCGGCGTATTTAGATAGTATTGAAGAAGGGCGATATCCCTGTTATGTATTGTATCTCACAATCGCCACAGATACGATTGATGTGAATGTGCATCCTACGAAACAAGAAGTGCGGTTTACCGACAGTCGATTAGTGCATGAATGGTTGGTGATGACTTTGCGTCAAACTTTGCAAGACGCCTTGAGTGTTAAAGTCATGGTGGATGGAGAAGAATGGCCGTCAGCTCCAGCCGATAGGATAGTCTCTGTTAATACGATGACAGACACTGTCGCTATTAATACAGAGCAAGACAATTTACCCCAAGGATCTGTTGTTGAAGACAGAACAACCCATCATTATTTTCAAAAGAAAAATGATATTCATTTTGCGCAGTATTCAGCTCCAAGCGCATTATCACAGGAATTGATCTGGTTGCAAGATAATCCTCACAAGCAAGATGCTATTCTAGGTATATTTCATCAACACTATGCGTTATTACGCCGTGAAGATCATGTGGGGTGGTTAGATTTGAAAGCGCTACAGTGTCAAACCATTTGTAATAAAATAATGTCGGCATGGCAAGGCGAGCCACTCAAAGCGCAATGGTTGTTATTGCCGCAAACGTATCCATTCAAGGGCTATCAGCCTATGGCAAGGCTGTTATTGCAAAAGAAATTGGCGCCTTTGGGGATTGCTTTTGATTGGGAAGAAGATATTTTAACCGTGCGTCAAGCACCGGCATTATTACGCGATTTATTAAATCGATCATTGTTTTCTGCCTGGTTGACAATTCCCTTAAGCGAAGAAGATAATCATGCGCTGTGGCTGCAAGCATTGGTTAAAAATATAACTTTTGCTGAAAGTTTTTTTAAAAAAATGTCGCTGGATGCAATACATAAATTATGGTTGGAAGCCGCAGGATTAAATGAAACGAATCAATATATTCGTTGGGTACAATTGGAAGATATTAAACGAGAACAATGTTATGCAGATCAAATATAACTATACTCAACCGGTACAAGTAGATGACTACCGATTGGCATTTATTAAGCATCAAGAGAAGAATTTTACAGAAGCGAAAGTCTTATATTTGAAAGCTTTACAGCAACAACCGAATCGCGCGGAAGTGTGGGTCAATTTAGCCTCTGTTTGTGATAAATTGGGGGAGTATGAAGAAGCACTACAATATATTAATAAAGCATTGCATTTAAATCCGCAAGTGAAAGAAGGACCATTTAATAAAGTTGTTATTTTGCAACATTTGCGACGTTATGAAGAAGCGATCGCATTATTACAAACAGCAATTCAACAGTTCTCACAAGATGCTGATCATCATTATCAGTTGGGGCAATGTCATTATGCATTAGGCGATTACTATCAAGCGTTAGCATGCTATAAAAAAGCATCTGATTTGCGCCCTGAAGTCGCTAGCACTTATGAAGCGGCACGCTGTTATATGCAAACAGAGCGTATTTCTATTGCCATTATCTGTTTTGAAGCTTGCCTTAAAATATCTCCAGAAGATAGAGCAACGCAATTTCATTTATTATATTGCTATAAAGTAGAGGGAGAGTATGAAAAATTAACTATATTGCTGCAAAAGCTATCACCATTATCAGATTTGACATTAAGTCAACAATTGAATTTATTGTTTGCCAAGCAACAAGTAGGGTTATGGCAGCCTATTGACGCGGCCAAACAATTAGCAACAAAAATATCTCATGATGTTCGAATTGCATTACAAGTGAAGATGGAAACTTTTGCTACCATGATAGTTCCTATTCCGTTAGCAGTCCGCTTAGAACTGGCTAAACAAGAGGTTTTGCGAATAGAGGAAAAATTTTCGCAACAAATGCCATTGTGTCAAACCAGGAAAAGAAATGAAACTAAATGCAGATTGCGCGTTGGTTATCTCTCTATGGATTTTAGAAAGCATGCTACAGCGTATTTAACTTGTCAACTATTTTCTTTGCATGATAAAGAACATTTTGAAATATTTGTTTATTCTTATGGATTTAATGATAATAGTGACATGCGGCGTGCTATTGAGCAATCCGCCGAACATTTTATTGATTTGCAAGAAGACAATGTTACTGCGGCTGCAGAGAAAATCGCTGCTGACAATATTGATATTTTAGTAGACTTAGCTGGCTTTACGAAAGGAAATCGGTTTGCCATCGTAGCGCAGCGCCCAGCACCGATTCAAGTCAATTATCTAGGATATAATTTATCAACGGGCAGTCGTTCTATCGACTATTTTTTAGCAGACACGACACTGGTGCTGCCAGAAGAAGAGCGTTATTGTAGTGAAAAAATAGTTTATTTGCCGCATACGTTTATTCCTATCAATCATAAAGAGCAAGTGTCTTTAACATTAACAAAAAACAAACCAGATTGGCAACTGCCAGAAAACGCTTTTATTTTTGGGTGTTTTAATGCCATTTATAAGCTAGAGCCGATTATCTTTTCAGCATGGATGGAGATTTTAATGGCTGTTCCCAATAGTGTATTATGGTTGTTGTCCTCCCATGATATCGTCATTAACAATTTACGACGAGAAGCAGAGAAAAGAAGCGTTGCTGCCAATCGCTTGATTTTTTGTGCGCGTGAAGATCGAGAACCTCATTTAGCCAGACATCGCCATATGGATTTGTTTTTAGATACATTACAAGTGAATGCGATTACTACCGCGTGTGATGCTTTATATATGGGCGTTCCTGTGTTAACGCTAGCAGGCGATTATCCATTGTCACGCGCGGGAAAAAGTGTGGTATCAGCGGCAGGAACAAAAGAATTGATGCAACAATTTATTGCCAGCGATTTAGAGGATTATAAACGAAGAGCCATTTATTTTGGAAGCAATGTAGATAAATTTAATGAATTGAAAAAGCAATTTCAACAACAGTTACCGACATCGCCGTTATTAGACATGCCAGCTAAGGCCAAGGCATTAGAAAAAGCATATACTGAGATGTGGACAAGATATCAGCAGGGATTGTCGCCACAATCTTTTATGGTTTGATAAACCTATTTTACTTTGAAATGTGAAGTTATGTTATGATGGCTGAGAATCGTCATTGCGAGGAGCGAAGCGACGTGCCAATCCAGTGATATATCGCAGGACTGTGGGCTATTATCTGGATTGCCACGTCGCTTCGCTCCTCGCAATGACGGTCGCTAACTATCACAATCCAGGTTCGCATCTTCAGGTGCGTTTGAACTATTTAATGAGGACAAAATGACTACCACTCTACAAGACAGTGCATTACAACAAGCGCGCCGCTATCATCAAAAAAAGCAATGGAATAGAGCGGCAGAAATATATAAAAAAATGTTGGCAAAAGATTCTGAGCATGCTTTGGCACTGAGTGGCTATGGATTTTTGCTTCATCAACAAGGACAATCACAAAAAGGGTTGCCGTTTCTTAAAAAAGCAAGAACCTTGCAGCCACAAAATAGTAATATCGCATTTAATCATGCGATTGTGAGTGCTTTATTAGGTAACTATTTAGAAGCAGAAAAATCGTTTGTGTGTGTATTGCAAACGCATCCTAAAGATTCCGAAGTATGGGGCTATTTAGCAACCTGCCAGCAACAATCACTTTTTTTTGACAAAGCATTACATAGTATTGATAAAGCATTGGGGATAGATCCTTGTTACTGGCCGCATCTTCTTTTTAAAGCAAAATTACTGGCTAAGATGGGCAATAAGTCAGAAGCATTTGATTTATTTCATCGATTAATATTAATGAAACCTTGTTATGACACTTATTTTGCAGCTGGAAATTTCTTTAAAAATAGCATGCTCGCCTATGATGAAGCAGGGGCTTGTTATATTAGAGCCAGAGAGTTTAATCTAGAGGATAGCGCAGCAACATTACTCTGGTTAGAGTGTTTTCGTTTAAACAATAACTTGGCTTATGTCAATAAAGCATTAGAGAAAGCGCTAACCTGGTATCCGGATGCGCCACAATTGAAAACATTTTCTATACAGCATCATCATGATATTTGTGATTGGCGTAATAAAGAAGAGGAAGATCAATGGCTTTATGCTGTATTAGAGAAAAATATACAACAAGGAGAGCCATTGAGCTTATCTAGCTTTTCTAGTTTTTCATTTCCTTGGCCAGATACTTTACGACGTAAAATGGCTGAATATAAAGCAAATGAGATGCGTCATAAGCTACTACCCATATTAGAGCAAAACTTATTTCAGCATGAAAAGCACGATAAAAAGAAATTACGCATTGCTTATATTTCCCCAGACTTTCGCAACCATGCGACAGGACATTTGATGCGTGATAGTTTTCGTTATCATAATCGAGATCGTTTTGAGGTGTTTGCTTATAGCTATGGAGTAAAAGATGACAAGGGTGTAACAGAAGCTATAGCCAGTGGCGTGGACCATTTTGTGCGTTTGGAGAATGGATCATTACAAAATTGGGCAGAGCGTATTTACAACGACAGAATTGATATTTTAATTGATTTGGTAGGATTACTAATCAATAGTAAGTTAGAAATCTATCATATGAAGCCTGCCCCTATTCAAGTGAGTTATATGGCTTATCCAGGAACTACGGGCATTCCAACCATGGACTATTATATTGCGGATGCATTTGCTTTACCGGTGACTGCAGAAAATGCGTGGAGTGAAACCATTGTTCGTTTGCCAGATACCTATTGGTTACGCAGTGATTCCGAACCGATTGCACCCTTGACAACTACGCGCCAACAAGAAAGATTACCGGAAGATGCCATTGTGTTTGCTGCATTTAATGGGCTTTATAAAATTGATCCAACCATCTTCAATGTATGGATGGAAATCTTGCATGCTGTTCCTAATAGCGTGTTGTGGATCGTGAGTAAAGAGAATGCGGCTTTCACGCAACAAAATTTACTCCGTGAAGCCAGTGCCTGTGGGATTGCTGAGGATCGTTTAGTATTTGCCGATCCCGTTTCTAAAGCAGAGCATTTAGCGCGGCATGTCTTAGCCGATTTAGCCTTAGATACCTATATTGTGAATGGACATACTACCACTAGCGATGCGTTGTGGGCAGGATTGCCGGTATTAACGTGTCCGGGAGAAACTTTCATCAGTCGTGTTGCAGGAAGTATTTTGCATGCAGCAGATTTAAGTGAATGTGTATTGCCTACGCTAGAAGCATATCGTGATAAAGCAATTGCTTTAGCAAAAGATCGTGCGCAGTTACAACAGTTAAAGCAAAAAGTACAACAAGTACGAAACACAGCACCGTTATTTAATACAAAATTGCGTATTCAACAATTAGAAGCGGCGTATGAAACGATGTGGGCTAAGTATTTAGAAGCATGATGATATGTTTCCCTCGTCTTTCGAAATGCGAAATAAACTCATCGCATCCCCTGGCCGTCATCCCCGCGCATGCGGGGATCCAGTGAAAGGAGCACAATTCGTGGGTTATTCCTGGATCCCCGCGTGCGCGGGGATGACAAGGTACGACAATACAAACTTCAGGTCCATTTCAAATCATACGCGCAGCAAGCTATTCTTATGCAACTGTAAGATATGGCACAATCGTTGATAATCGTCCGGAGTGTCAATATCATCCGTCAAATCCATAATAGAGGTAAACAAAGGCGTATTGGTATTCCCCGCATTTTTTGTGTTCCTGGCCTGCTCTAAAGAATAACCACATAAAACGGCATATAATTCCCATAATTTCCCACGACCGCCTTGTTCATTATCAGCTAACGCAATAGCTAATGCATTTTGTAAACGATTCAAAGCAGATTTTGTAAATTTCAAAGCGAACAGTTCGGCATAACGGCTGCCTGTATAGGGATTAGCATCGGGACAACCAAAAAACATCAATGATTGATTATCATGAATAATAGTTTTTAATGCATTATCGCTGTAACAGACATCGCCTAATAAAATAATTTGACTGCGTTTCCATATAGAATGTGTAGAATAAAGAGAGGCTAAAGTACAGTGACTTTGTTTGGGAACAATTAAACTTGTTCCGGGAATATGTAGTCGAGTATCGTGGCTGACAATATGGATGTCTTTTAATCTGTGTTGATGTAATTGTTGAATTGTGCGTGCCAATAGAGGTTGTCCTAAAATAGGAGCCAATTGTTTAGGGCGATTTAAATAATTTTTCCAGCGTTCAGCAAGACCGGCACATAAAATGATAATTCTAGACACCGCTATACTCCAATCGATTTTTGTATCATTTGCAGAATCAAACACAAGCGATGATATTCTTCTGGTGTGTCAATATCATCGCTTAAATCCATCATGTGTGTGAAAATAGGGCTGTTTTTTAAGAGTAAGCCGTGTATACCTTCCGCATTTTGTAAAGGTTTATTTAATAAAGCCACGTGCAATTCCCATAACTTACCGCGGCCACCCGCTTTAGCGGCAATAGATGTTTGTGCTATTGCTATTTTTAATTGCGCAAAATAATTATGGCTAAATTTAAATCCATATAATTCACCCCATTGTTTGCCAGAATAAGGATTACGTGTCGCATGACCAAATAGCATCAAGGGTGTTTTGGCGCTTAACATTGTACGTAATACAGCATCGGTATAATACACATCGCCTAATAATACCAATTGCTCTTTTTGCCATAAGGGTTCAGTAGCTGCTAAAACATCGACAGGATAAGCTTGTTGTCCAGGCATAAAAGCGTTAGCATGAGCAAGATGCAATCTAGAATCATTACTAATAATGTGGATGTCTTTATGACCCAAGTCATGTAATTGCTGAAGGGTGCGTTCTAATAAAGGTTGCCCCATAATCGGCGCTAATTGTTTAGGAACACCTAAATAATTATGCCATTTTGTACCGATGCCACACAAAATCAAGATACGCATGATGAGTCCTGTAAAAAAGTGGTAATGCACGCTTTTATGGTTGTAACACAATTTTCTTCTTCGGGGTGAAACCAGTGTACATTGGGCCATGATCGTAACCAGGTCAATTGTCGTTTGGCTAATTGTCTGGTCGCGGCAATGGCTTTATCGCGCATGGTAGCATAATCGTATTCGCCATTTAAATACTGCCATACTTGTCTGTAACCAACGGCGCGCATGGCAGGTAGATCGGCATGTAGAGCAGGATTTTGTTTCAATTGTGTCACTTCTTCTATAAATCCAACTTTTAACATGGCATCAAAGCGTTTGGCAATACGGTCATGCAATACAACACGGTCTTTAGGGGCGATGGCAATCGTTAAAATACGGTGAGAGTGATGACTTAAGCCTTGTTGGCTAGAAGTGGAAAACCATTCGCTTTGCGGTTGCCCCGTTAAATAATAAATTTCTAAAGCGCGTTGGAAGCGTTGTGG
>CBFGYT010000012.1:0-13135 GCA_965653065.1 uncultured bacterium
ACCCGGTTAATGGCGCAAAACCGCCGTTTAGAATGAGCTCTAAATCACAGAGTTGGCGTAGGGAGAGGAGGTGTTTTTTCATGGGTGTAGCTCACTTATTGAGATTTATCGTGATGTTCCTAGTAAAAATTAGTTAAAAATTATACTAAATTAGGTGTAAGTATGTCAATCCTTTTCGTTCTAAAGAGTGATTCACATACCACTAGAGATGTTGGCAAATAAAAATAGTCCACCCCAAATAAGGTCAATATTTGCGCGCAATACTCTGGGTAAGCCGCTTTTGCGTTGGTTAATCCTCTGATTGCCATTATTTACTTAGTAGAAAATTTAATCTATAATGCGATAAATTATTTGACATAGACAATTAGGACTTCACTTATGTTAGACTTTCTTGGGATTGGCGCACAAAAATGTGCTACCACATGGCTTTTTGAAAACCTGAAGAAACATCCCCAGCTCCATTTCCCACAAGATATTAAAGAACACCATTTCTGGAATAGATTTGATCCGCAAAATGTCTCTGCCTTACAATCTTACCAAAATTCTTTTTCTGCAGAATATCCCGGTGTTCAAGGAGAAATAACACCGGCATACGCTATCTTAGACATAAAAATGATTGAAATCATTTATAATTTATATCCAAAATTAAAATTGTTGTATATCATTCGCGATCCAATCGATCGCGCATGGTTTTCCGCTCTAATGGCTTTAGAACGCGCTGGAATGTCTTTAGAAGAAGCATCCGATAATTGGTTTATTGATCATTTCCATTCTCAAGGCTCTTTGCGCCGTGGAGACTATAGAACATGTATTAAAAATTGGTTAAGTGTTTTTCCATCTGAACAATTTTGCTTATTGGATTATAAGGATATTTGTCACTCACCGCTTGCAGTATTACAACAGTGTTGTCGTCATTTAAATGTTGATCCTACTTTCTTTACACAAACCATTCTTTTCACCAACACAATTTTTCCGCTTCGCTCAACGCTAACATCTTCTTTAAATACATTATATAATGGATATCTGCGTGATCCCTTGGAATGGTTATCTGCACCACCGATTGTCATTGGAGGAACAGGCGGTTCTGGAACTCGTGTGGTGAGAAAGATCTTACAATTAGCGGGCGCTTTTATGGCAACGCATTGTAACATTGAAGGAGATTCCTATACTTTTGAGCCATTGTTAGATCAATATATTAACCCTATCTTGCAAGAAACTTCTTCTGTTAACTACTCTCTATCACAGTGCTCTGCTCAATTAAAAGATGAATTATTATTCTCATTAAAAGAAGCTATTTTAACTCTAATGCTGCAATCACCAGATCCCACATCCAGATGGGGATGGAAAAATCCGCGCAGCGCTTACTTACTTCCCTATATTTACCATTTCTTCCCTAAAATGTATTTTATTCATGTCATACGCGATGGTAGAGATATCGCTTTTTCTAATAATCAGAATCAATGCAATAAACATTATCAAGCTTATTTTGGAGCTTCTTTTGATTCCATTTCGCTACCAGAAGCTTCTATTCAATTATGGTCAAAGATGAATCTTGATCTGGCAAAATGGGCTCAAGAACATTTAGGCTCACGTTACATTCCTATTCTTTTTGAGACATTATGTGAAAATCCGAAAGAAGTCATTCAATCATTATTATTCAAATTGGATATTTCAATAGAGGATGCTACGATGGATACTTTGATGCAAGCAGTAGCATCTCCTTCTTCATTATATCGCTGGAAGAATCAAGCTCCTAAAGCAGTAGCGCAATTAGAATCTATTGGAGAAGCTGGTTTACGACACTTTAACTATTTGACCACTTAAGATATTGTATCTTTCTATTAGCAATTAAGGTAATTTATGTCAATAAATAACTCTCCGCAAATTACAGTTGTACTAGGCTCCGGGCGCAGTGGCACCAGTGTGATCACTAAAGCATTACAAAATCTTGGCTGCTATTTAGGGGATAATTTGACTCCACCTAATGATATGAATCCGAAAGGCTTTTTTGAAGATAATAGAATTGTTTATGAAGTCAATGAGAAAGTATTAACTCATTTAAAAACAACTTGGAGTGATATACTTCCTTTTGATGCTACTTCTATGGATCCAACTCTAGGCAAGATACAAGAGCATGCAAAAGACATTTTACAAGAAAAATTTAAGCACTCTTCATGGTGTGCATTTAAAGATCCAAGAACGAGTCGATTATTACCTTTTTGGCAATCTCTATTTGAAAAAACGAACATTCAAGATAATTATGTTATAGCACTACGCAATCCATTATCGTCAGTTGCATCTTTTCAACTATATGACAATATTCATTACACTCAGGGCTTTCTTCTTTGGTTAGCATCGGTAATTCCAGCTGTAACCAATATTTTAAACAAAGCAACCTTAATCGTGAGTTATGAAGAATTAATTAATAATCCCAGCAAACAACTCGGTCGAATGAAAAATTTTTACAGCCATCTGTCCATTTCTAATGAAGCAGATATGATCAATTATAGCGAGAATTTTTTAGATCGATCTTTATTTCGTAATCAATTTTCTTATGATGATTTTAAGTCCTGCAAGGAAAATCTACCTTTATGCATTAAAATATACGATCTATTAAATTTAGTGGCGCTTGATAAACTATCATTACAAGACAAAAATTTTAAAGAACAATGGCAAGAGCTGTGCTCACAGTACAATATTTTCATAGAAAATTTTCATCCTAGTTATCTTGCTTTTACTGAAATGGCAAAAGGCCAGCAGATCACTACAAAAAACGAGCAGATCTTTGCACAGAATCAGCAGATTGCAGAACAAAAGCAACTGATCACGGCACAAAATCAGAAAATTATGGAGCAGCAACAAGCTATTCAAGCTATTTTATCCTCTCATTCATGGCATTTAACAAAACCCTTACGAAAAATATCTGCTTATTTTAAGAAGGACAAAAATTAATGAATAGCACAGAGGCAAAAGAACGAAATAAAATTGCCATTCTACTATGCACTTATAATGGACATCAATTTTTGCATCAACAACTTCGATCTTTTTCCACTCTCACAGTCTCTAACTGGAAACTATTCGTTTATGACGATAGATCCACCGATAATACCTGTGATATTATAGAACAATACAAATCTTCAATACCACAAGAAGTAGTATTAACAATAAATCCGTCTCAGCAAGGATTCTCTAAAAACTTCCTATCAGCAATATGTCAGACTCCCAACGACAGTGATTTTTTTGCATTGTCTGATCAAGATGATATCTGGCAAAAAGATAAATTAACTCTTGCTCTAGAATATTTAAAAAAAGTTCCTGAGCACATTCCAGCATTATATTGTTCACGCACTCAACTAATTGATGAACAAGCCAATACTATTGGATTCTCATCTCTTTTTAGGAAACCTCCAGCTTTTAAGAATGCTTTAGTACAAAGTATTGCTGGTGGCAATACCATGGTTTTTAATAAAGCGGCTAAAGAATTAATTTCTTCAGTTGGCCAGAATATCAATATAGTCAGCCATGATTGGTGGATTTATTTATTGATAACCGGTATTGGCGGACATGTTTTTTACGACCCTATTTCTACTGTTCTATATCGCCAACATAATGCCAACTTGATAGGCACTAATACAACTTTAATCGCAAAGTTAACTCGACTGAAGAAAGTAATGCGGGGACAACTTAGGCTATGGATAAGTAAAAATATTAGTGCATTAGAAACTTGCCGTGCCTTATTATCACATGAAAACACCACGCTATTAGATAAGTTTATAAAAATGCGTAATAGCAATCTTTTTACTCGAATGCATCTCTTTTTCTCTATTAAGATTTATAGACAATCTTTTTTCCAAAGCATAGCATTGTTTTTATTAGTTTGTTCAAATAAGATCTAGTCTTTTTTAAACAATACTTAATCGTTAACTTTATAAACCCTATTACCCCTTGTGTGGAAAGAATGACTTTAGTTTTGTTTAGCAGATTGTTAGGTGGTACATAAGAAAAAAATTTTTGCGCCATTTTTACTAGTCGTTGTCCGATCACATAAGATGAAATGGGTGTGATTTGTTCCAAAAACTTATTTAAAAGTTCTTTATTTTTTTCTGTAGAGTAATATATATCACAGTAGCTAATTAGCTTTCTATGCATTTCTTCAGCTATACGCTTATTTGCTAATTGTTTAAGTGCGGCATAGAAATCTTCTTTCGTATTTTCCACACGAATAACACCGCTTTCTTCAGGTAAGTAAGAAAAGCATGGCTCTTTTCCAACAATAATATTTGCATGAATATAGCGTGACATTAATACCACTGCATCTGTTTTATAGGATATATTATTTGTTTTTCCATATGGATGTATCACAATATCAATTCCAAATAGCGATAATGTCAATATAAATTGTTCATAATCCGCTTGCATTGATAGTTTCTTAATAGTTAAATTAGCCGGCAATCTAATATGTTCAGGAACATCACAAATGCTCCATAATATAACAGGCATATCTGAGCTGAGAGCCATTATTGCTGGAAGTACTATTTTTAAAAATGAAGCATAACGAAAATCGCCACCCACCATTGCTACATGAATGGCGTTAGTTCTTACTTTCTTTTCTCTAATTATTGCACTACGCTGAACTAAACTTTGATTTATAATGGGGGAAAAAACTATGACATTACTATGCAATTCATTCTTTATATAATATTCTTTTAAGGATTCAGTTGAAACAAAAACCGCTTTTGCCGTAGTCAAATATTTTTTGATGTTATTGTGTGTATATGACTGAAATGCTATATACCCTTCTTTCGCTAAAAATGTAAAATTGTCATCAACAAAATAAACCCATGGTATAGCTAACTGATTGATTTTTTCTATTAAGTCTATATAAGTTAACAAATATCGATTAATAATTATGAAATCTGCGGTTATAATATCATGTGACATTATAGCAGCCTCTGGCTCTATAAAAATAACTTCACATTCTTCTCCACACAAAGCAGCAAATGGATAATACGGCGAAGGTTCTTTCGGCGATAAGATGCATATTTTTCTAGTGGTTGTAACTTCAAAAAATTCTGAAGCATCAGAAATATCCGCATCAAAATTATCACTTTCTTTTTTATCTTTTAAATATATTTTAAATATACTCTCCAGCTTGCACGGAACCTCTCCAGGCAATTTTAATTTATAAAAATTTTCTGGTAATAATTCAACTTGCCGATCTAATCGCATAATATTCGTAGCAAGATAGTCACTTAAAACAATATTCGTACTTTCACTTGTTAATTGAGCGCTTAGCTTTTCACCAACCAAACAAGACAATTGATATATAGGATAATGCGCTGCTATTCTTAACCACATGTCCCAATCAAAATATTTATTCATTAATGGATGAGGATCATATAGACCTATCTTTTCAAAAATAGATTTGGATATTAGTGCTGTTACGCTTGAAATAATGTTATTACTGATTAAATGTCTCAGCTCTACCTTCTTTGTAGATTTCCATGATATATTCTTATTTCTGAACACTCCTACCACTACGTCATAGTCAGTATTTTTGATGCCTGTATAAAGAGCACAGAAAGATCTTTTATGAAAAATGAAGTTTTGGTCTGCGAGGATAAAATACTGTCCTTTTGAATATAGATATGCTTCATAGAAACATATTGGAGTAGAATGTATACTTCTCTCATGCAGTAACAGTTTAACTCTTTTATCTTTCTTAACCTGTTCTTGCAGATATTGTCTTATACTTTGATTGACAGTATCTTCTACAATAATCAACTCGAGTACTAATTCTTGTTGTTTCAGAATAGACTGAACTACTCTATCTAAAACATCTACTTGTGTCGTACAACTAATGGGCAGAATAACTGTTAGCACAATATCTTCTGCAACGTCTTTCGTCGCTGCAAATAGTTCTGTCTTTTTGACTATTTCTTCTAGTTTCATTCGGAAAGATACCTCTCTTTTACTAGCAAGTACTCACAGTATATCCGCTTTCTTTAACGATGGTGCAAAATAACCTTTCTACTGCATGTTCCATAGCACCATCTATAGGCGTAGGCTCCATCAAGAAGCTATCTTCGCTAATCTTTAATAACGGTAAAAGAGCCGTTGGTCTAAACCAAAACATGGACCCCGCTGGAAATATATCTTTTTCAAAATTTAGATTTAATTGCCCACTCAAAATAGCAATCTTTTTTTCATTTGAGCCCATATGCGTTTCATGTGTTAATACCGCACAATTTGGAAGACATAATCCGAGTTGTGGGTTTTCTTTAAATTGTAATACAATAGAATTAATGATGTTCATATTTCCTAATAAAGAATCAAATAGATTCTTTCGTATAAACTCACCATCATTTCTATAGGAAGATTTTTTAGAATGTATTTTACATACGGACATATAACCCTTATTTTGAATCAATGACAGAAACCTAATGAAGGGTAAAATATCTCTACCACGATTTTCCACTATTTGCACATATGCTTCAGGGAAATCTTTTTTAACTTTTATTGCGATTGAAGCAGAGGCAACACTAATATAAAAATCGGCTTTGATTTCACGCAGATGAAATAGGTATTGCCGCATATCTGGCCATAAATCTTCAAAAAATACATGTGCTATTATAGCGTGCTCACTTACTGTCTTTGGAACATTCGTTGTCAGTTCTGATAATACTTGTGAGTCATATTGGCTTATCACATCATAGGTAGCTTGCAAATAGGAATAACCAAATTTTTCATCTGGCTCAAGATGTGTCCCTTCTGCCCATTCATTCCAAGCATTGATGAAAACAAGCTTTTCATCTTGTGAGTATTTTTCATTTCTATAAACTTTATTAACAACATAAGCCAACCATCTTTGGTAAGTGCGAATACTAAAATTACTAAAGATATGTGGTGAATTTTGCCGTCTAGCGGTATTGTCCCAAGATAACATTACGCTTCTAAAAAGTTTATACGTTGGTTCTTCGATATAAGCACTATTTTGTATAGTTTCTTCATAATCTATGATCGTGCCTGAAAATTCTCGATTCGTTACCTCAATGTTTTTTGCTGAAGTCCAATTTAATTTATGTGGTGGGAATTCTACTAAAGCATCAAAGCCAATGTCTTCTGGAGCAGTCATATTATAGAATTTTACAGAAATAAGGTAGAGACCAGGCAAACCATGCTTTTCCGCTTCTTTCCGCCATAAGTGACTAATCTGTTTTATATTGGGAATATCATTAGGGCGATAAATTATAAAAATAGGTTTTCCATCAATGCGAATATATCGTTCATCTTGAAAATAATCCATCATATATTGTAATAAAGCAATTGCATCCGTTTCACTATAGTTTTGCGCAATCAATACATCTTGTTCATCTCCGGTCCAACGGCGAGTCCAATTTTCGTTTGCCCAAGTTAAGCAAAATGGCATATCTATTGACTTATTATTTAGCATCGCTCGTAAAGGAGTTTCCATCAGCACAACCCCATCAAACCAATAGAAATAATAGCTAAAACCATACACGCCATAATTCTTAGCTAATTGTGCTTGCTCCTGCATCACTTCAGGTACTCGTAAGTCATAATACCCAAGATGAATCGGTCGATGCGGTTGATAATGTCCTTTAAAATTAGGTTTTGCTTTAGTCACATTTGTCCACTCAGTAAAACCTTTCCCCCACCATCGATCATTCTCAGGGAATGGATGAAACTGCGGTAAATAAAAAGCAATTAATTTAATCGCTGTATGAGTTTTATCATTTTTACGATATTCTATAAAAAAACTTGTGTCCTCTTCTATCAATGGATCAGATGTTGTAATTTTATATTCTCTAGTGATATATGTCTTCTTTATTTTTGCTAATGCTTTGTAAAGCCCTGGCGCTACTTTATATAGAACTTTTTTTATTCCTGAAATTAAATCTCCAAAGAGTACGGCTATACTAAACGCTTTCATTAAAGTAAACCTTACTATTTAGCAAAGAAATTAAATAATGACCATATCCTGAATTTCCAAAGCTCTGTGCTAATTTTTGCAGTTGTTGATCATCAATATATCCATGTGACCATGCGATCTCTTCTGGACAACCTACCTTTAGTCCTTGTCTTGATTCAATTGTTTCAATAAAATGCGCCGCTTGCAACAATGATGTCTGTGTGCCCGTATCTAGCCAAGCGGTGCCACGACTTAAAATCTCTACCTCTAATTGACCGTCTTGTAAATACAAAGCATTGATATCTGTAATTTCTAATTCGCCCCGAGCAGATGGTGTAATCTTGTGTGCATATTCAATAACACGATTGTCATAGAAATAAAGCCCCGTTACTGCAAAATTTGATTTAGGTTGCTTAGGTTTTTCTTCTATAGAGATTGCTTTTCCATTCTGGTCAAACTCCACAACACCATAACGTTGTGGATCAGTCACATAATAAGCAAATACTTTGGCGCCATTGATTTGTTGTCGCGCTTTTTGCAATGTCTGACTTAAATGTGCACCATGAAAAATATTATCTCCCAAGATCAATACTACATTTTCATCGCCAATAAATTCCTTACCTAAAATAAAAGCCTGTGCTAAGCCCCCAGGAGTTGGCTGTTCTTTATAAGTGAAATTCATACCCCATTGATGACCATCTCCCAATAATGCTTGATACTGTGGTAAATCTCGCGGTGTTGATAAAATCAAAATATCTCGAATACCCGCTAACATTAAAGTTGATAATGGATAATACACCATTGGCTTATCATACACCGGCAATAATTGTTTACTAATAGATAATGTGAGTGGATATAGTCTGGTACCACTTCCTCCCGCTAAAATAATTCCTTTCATCCTGTAACCTCAATTTCCGATAGTAAATTTTTACCTAATTCTACACCAAACTGATCAAATGGGTTAATCCCCCATAAAGCAGCACTCATCACTGTACGATGTTCATATAATGCAAGCAATGCGCCCATCGTTTGCGGCGATATTTTATCGAGAGAAAATAAATGATATGGTTGCCCTCGATTCTGACGTGCCAGCATCAACGCCTTTGCTTGCGCTAAACAATGTGTTACTAACTTATTTTGTTGTTTTGGAAAATCGACACTACTATTTTTAACCAAAATAATATCGATAGGAATTAATCTAGTACCTTCTATTAGCAATTGTTGAAAAGTATGTTGACTATTCGTTCCCACATTTCCCCAAATAATGGGACTGGTATTATAATCCACTAACTCTCCATGCACAGTATGGGATTTACCATTGCTTTCCATTATTAACTGTTGTAAATAATGAATCAACCCATTTAACTGGCTGCTGTAAATTAAGATCGCTCGACTGTCCGCATCAAAAAAATTAGTATACCAACAATCTAATGCTGCTAAAATCATAGCTGGATTCTGTAGAAAGTTGTCTGTCATGCAAGTTTGATCTACTTCTCTAGCACCCGCTAAAAAATCTTTAAAATGTTCTATCCCTATAGCCAACATTAAAGAAAAACCCATTGCTGACCAAATAGAGAAACGCCCTCCTACCCAATCTTGAATTAATAAGACATGCTCTTCTTTGAAGCCTCTGACTAGGGCCAATGGTTTATTCGCTGTAATGGCAATACACTGCTCGGCAACAAAAGTAGCATCTGCATTCACCGCTAAACATAAACTCTCAAAATTAGTTAAAGTTTCATCCGTAGTAAATGACTTAGAAGAAATAATAAATAGACTACTCCCAACATCGATATGTTTTAAAGTATTCTGTAATTCCCATGGATCTATATTAGAAATAAAATGAAACGTTAAATCACTCGCTATATACGAATCTAATGCTTTGATTAGAAATTTAGGGCCATAATCAGATCCCCCTATTCCAATATGCACAATATGGCGTATTGTTTTACCATTGGATAATTTAAATGTGCCCTGATGGATGGCTTCAGTCAATTGAGCCATTTGATGGAATATATTGTTAACCGAGTCTCTAATAGGCATCAATGGATAATTTGGATCTCGTAATGCGGTATGTAATGCTTGACGTTTTTCGGAAACATTCACTATTTCCCCTTGTAGCATAGCAGAAAAAAATTCTATCACCTGTTGAGAACGACATAATCCAGCCAATAATTGTATGATTCTGTCTGTTACATAATTTTGATTTAAGTCACATTGAACTCCTGATACACTAAATTGCAAGGAGCGCATTGCGCTCGGTAAGTGCGGCATGACTTTTTGTGCTTCTTCTTTTAAAAGAAGCCACTCAGGCGCTGTTGATAAAAGCTTACTTTGCAACATTAAACAAGCTCCTGTGTATATAAAGCAATATACGCGTCTATGGTTTTGCTAAGTCCTAACATGGGTTCCATATTCGGTTGCCACCCTAATGTGTTGTAAATTTTGCTATTATCAATAGCATAACGGAAATCATGTCCTTTTCTATCTTGTACAAAATGAATTAGGTTAGCATGCGGTGCTTTGTCAGGATATCGTTGATCCATTAATTGGCAAATATTTTTAATCAACGTTAAATTATCAACTTCATACCCTCCGCCAATATTATATACTTCGCCTATAGCGCCTTTTTCTAGAATTAAATGGATCGCGGCACAATGATCGTGAACATAAAGCCAATCTCGACAATTACGTCCATCGCCATATACAGGAATAGCTTGCTGCTGTAAGCAACAACGAATAACCGTAGGGATCAATTTCTCTGCATGTTGGTGCGGACCATAATTATTAGAGCAATTTGATATCGTAATAGGTAAAGAAAATGTTTTATAATAAGCGCGCACGGCATGATCAGAGCCTGCTTTGGAAGCGGAATAGGGTGAATTCGGTTGATACTGTGTTGTTTCTGTAAAAGGCGATTCTGTTTGTGTTAAAGATCCATATACTTCATCGGTTGAAATATGATGAAACCGACACTCTGTATCAGACCATTTGTTTTCATCTATCCAATATTCCTTTGCTGCTTGTAGCAAAGTAACAGTTCCCATAATATTGGTTTCAAAGAAAATCTTCGGCGTTGCAATAGAATTATCTACATGAGACTCTGCAGCAAAATGCACAATAGTGTCAATGGTGTATTCTCTTAATAAAGCAGCTACTTTAGTAGCATCATTAATATCGCCCTGAATAAATTGATGTCGCTTATTATTTTGTACCGCTTTTAAATTATCTAAACTACTGGCATAAGTTAACTTATCATAACTGTATACATTCACAGTGGGATCTTTTTCTAATAGAAAACAAACAAAATGACTACCAATAAATCCAGCCGCCCCTGTCACTAACACATTTTTCATTTTTCGCATAATGAAGCTTCCTCTAATATTATTTTAATAGCCTCATCCACATAGCTTTGCCAAGGCTTAGGCGGAATCCCCATCGCTTGAATTTTATTGGTATTTAAAATGGAATACGCCGGGCGTTTTGCCGGTGTAGGATATTCTATTGCTTTAATCGGGCGGATCTCTTTACATAGCACATTAGTTTCTTTACGCAAACTATCCGCAATATAAGAAGCAAAGCCATGCCAAGTAGTCGCTCCTTCATTTGTATAATGATAAATTCCTGGTTTTATATCTTTTTGTATAACAGCCAAACTCAGCTCTGCCAATGCTTTAGCGGCAGTCGGTATTCCTTGTTGATCAGCAACTACATTTAAACTTGTCTTTGACTGCAGTAATCGCAACATCGTTTTTAAGAAATTATGGCCATGCGTGCTGAAAACCCAACTGGTGCGGATAATCCAATGGTGCGGCAAACATTCTTGTAACGCTTTTTCTCCAGCTAGCTTGGTTTGCCCATACACATTGATTGGGTTGGGGATATCGGTTTCTACATACGGTATAGTATGATTGCCATCAAAGACATAATCCGTTGAAAAATGTAACACGCGACTGCCTTGTTGTTTAGCATAGTCTGCTATTGCGCGTAATGCTAAATGATTGACAGCATTCGCATTTTCAATATCTGTTTCTGCTTTATCAACTGCGGTATAAGCAGCTGCATTGATTATCCAGTCAAAAGAACCTAATGGCGATAATTGAGTAGCGACCGTTGTGTGATCTACTAAATCCAATTGCTCTCTTGTGAGTGCAACACAAGTTATTTCCGGCTGCTTTTTCATTAAAGCCTCTATTTCGCGCCCGACTTGGCCATTTTTACCTAATAGCAAGACTCTCATACCCTCTCCACATAATTTGGTAAGTCAGTAGGCATACAATGATTTAATTGTATAGCGGCCGCATCTTTATTCGATAAAATAGGGGATCCTTGCAAAGGCCAATCAATCGCTAATGTTGTATCGTCCCAACGTAAACTACGCTCAAATTGTGGGTTATAATAATCAGTACATTTATAATAAAAATCTGCCACATCGCTTAATACATAAAATCCGTGGGCAAACCCCTCTGGCACCCATAATTGACGATGATTCGTTTCAGAAAGTTCTACGCCTACCCATTGACCGAAAGTGGGCGATCCTTGACGTATATCCACCGCAACATCAAATACACACCCTCTTAAAACAGTGACCAATTTTCCTTGTGGCTGTTGACATTGATAATGCAATCCACGTAATACGCCTTTCTGCGAGCGTGATAAATTATCTTGCACAAAGGGTCGTATTCCAGGGAGCGCTGCGGCAAACCGTTGTTGTTGGTACACTTCCAAGAAAAAACCACGATCATCGCCAAAAACAGTGGGCTCAATGATTTTGACTTCGGGAATACCTGTTGAAATAATGTTCATTATATACCTTTTTAGGAGTTGAAAGTAGTTTCAAACCACACTTCGTCCATATTTTAGCCAGAAATATGCGTTGGTCTTATTATACACTAAAGTGTTTTTGCGTTCTAGCCAATATCTCGTCACTTAAAACGTGGATTTCTCCAATCAAACAATGAATAGTTACAAGTTATTTTGCGCTTTTTCTTTTGCTATGATTGAATCTAACCGCTTACTACTATAAATGCCTTTATCTTTAGCCGTTTCATAGAGTGAAATAGCGTGCGTAATACTCAGCGGATAGAATACGGTCGTTTTAACCAGGCGATATTCGACTACATATGCTTTTTGATTACGTGTAACCATAAATGACCCAAAACATATCAATGCTATCAAAAAAATCACCTCTAAATAAGGGCG
>CBFGYT010000013.1:0-12638 GCA_965653065.1 uncultured bacterium
TAATGGATGATGCCGATTTAGACGATGCCGCCAATGCTATTTTAGGCGCGGCTTATGGTTCTACTGGACAACGCTGTATGGCGATTTCTGTGGTCGTCACCGTGAGCGACAAAATGGCAGATGCTTTAGTTGCACGCTTAACACCCGCCATTCAAAACTTAGTGGTTGGAGCAGGAGATAATGCTAACACTGCATTAGCGCCATTAAATACACCTGAATTATTAACGCGCGTGCAACAGTATTTAGATATTGGCATACAAGAAGGCGCAAAATTAGTTGTCGATGGCCGCAAAGCGACGTTCCCTAAGCAAGGATTTTACATAGGTGGCTGTTTGTTTGATCGCGTGATGCCTAACATGCGCATTTATCAAGAAGAAATTTTTGGCCCAGTGTTATGTATCTTACGCGCACCGGATTATGAAACTGCATTGTCCTGGATCAATGAACATCCTTATGGCAACGGTACCGCTATTTTTACACAAAGTGGCGACATCGCGCATGACTTTGCGTCACGCATACAAGTGGGCATGGTTGGCATCAATGTGCCTATTCCTGTTCCGGTGGGTTATCACAGTTTTGGCGGCTGGAAACGCTCCGTGTTTGCCGACTTGGGATTACACGGCCCAGATGGTATTCAGTTTTATACGCATATGAAAACCATTACTTCGCGCTGGCCTAAAGGACAGCATCAGCATGGATTTACGTTACCAACACATTAGCGACGATTGTATATACCAAACGCACTTCAAGATGCGAAGTACGACCGGTATCTACTGAATGTCTTTGATTTTTATAAAATACCTTTTTATTTCAATCAAGTATAAAATTTAGCCTTTCCATATTGACAAAAATATGATCAGAATGATATAATCGTTTTCATTCGTTGAATCATACTTTTATTTGATAATAATCACAATCGAGGGAAGGATATTATGGCTAGTGTATTGAAACGATTACTCAAGAGCAAGAAAACGCAATCCCCTCCTTTAGACAGTATTACCCAAAACAACATGCCCAGGGCTGAGTCTTCCATTCAAACCCTTATTGCAGTGGACTCACAGAATCCTCAAGCAGGCATGAAGAAAGATCAGTTTCACAACAGCTTAAAAGAAAATGAGCACGTGCACCTTTCTGATGAAGGATTGGGATACGCTCAAGGAATACATGATTTTATATATATTATTGCATTGGTCGATGGCTTAAATCTCGAAGCAAAGGACTTTGAAAGTAAACTTGACGATGCGAGTGACGCTTTCAGGCAAAATTCTGCTGAAAATAATGACTCTATTTCTTATCCTTTTATTTATGCTTATTTAGAGCACTTATTTGAACATATCATTGCTCTTTGTAATAAAGACGCTTTGCAGCAGTTCAGTGACGCCAAAAAAGCTGTACCAACTCCTAAAAAAGAACAAGAGAAAAAGCTTTGGGACAATACTAACGATCTATACGTTTTATATCGTGCAAAGATTATCAATGAATTATTGTTAAAATGTTACATGATTTTAGGGGGCATTTCATTACAAAACCCACAAGTCAAGTCAGAAGCATTCATTCGCGGTGCTGCTGCATTTATTCAAGTATTTAATAAAAGTGAAGACATCTCTGCTGAATGGCAAGAATTTGAGGCTCGGAATCAACAGCAACAAGCGGGCGATTCTGTACACCCAGTACTAGATGAGACAAAGAAATCTTCCTTTTGGCAAGTATCACTACCCGACTCGCTGAATGCTCAGCGAGAAGATTGCAAAAATAAATGCTTATTTCCCAGGCTTAAACAGGCATAGGCATAGCCAAGGTCTAATGACCACGGCCTGGTCTACTTGGCTGTGTGATACGAGGCTCGCGCGTTACTGTTGGCCGATGCATCTCTTTTTTTGCGGCCGCAGCTTTCAGCATTGAATCGGCGCCTACTTTTGCAGTACCAGGACGCGAATTGGCGCTCTGTGTCGGCACACTAGATTTTTTCCCTACAGAAGAAGATGCACTTAAACTAGTATCTAATAAAGAGGAGCGTTGTATGCCTGCTTTGTCTAGAACTCTTTTCATATTTTTGTCAGAATAGATGCAATCAACTAAGGCTTCTTTTCCGCCCACTGTTGTTGTAGAATATTTATCTATACTTGCTTTCATTAAATTGGTTAGTTTTTCTTTATTATCCCATGTTTGCGCTAAATTTTTTGATTGTTCCAACTGAGTAGCAAAATCGTCTATGGCTCCGTTAGCATTCTTAACGGTTAACTGCTTAAGATAACCTTCAATATCTTCTTCAGATGATTTTTTTATTTCTGTAGAATTCACTTCGTCAATAAAAGATTGTGCTTGTGCTTTTTTATGAGATTTCTCACTCGCCAATTTTTTTTGTATTGTTTTAGGAAGAAAATCACGCCAACTATATTTGGCAGATCCTTTGTCTACATTATGTTTTGTTTCATCCTTATGGGACGTTTGCTTTGGCGCGGTAGCCGATGCAACTTGATTAGAACTCGCATTCTGTTTTACTTTCAATTGGTATGCAATATTTGATTTAGATCCTTCTCTTTTATCAACCTCTTTTGCAATATCTTCTATTGCTACAGTCATAGCACGCTTTGCAGTCACAGAAGATGCTTTCTCTGACAATAATGCAACTTCTTGCATTAATTCTTTATTGTCTTTCATGGCAACTAACAATTTTACACCGGGATCAAGATCAAAGTCATAGTCGCCCTTTTTTGTTGCACATTTTCTGCAGCCACATCAATTCTTTTTTCAAACAAGGCAATGGGATCTTTTGACAATCCAATAAACCCCTTAATTTGGCTTTGCTCATCGCTCAATAAAGCTTGTTTAAATTCCGCCATAGGTGTATTGGCTGTAGTAGCAATATTATTAGTAGCTTTTTTCAAAGTATCTATTGATTTTTTTTCATCATCTAAAATGGAATCACAGCACATATCCGCGAGCTCACTGATACCTGGCAGCTCATTATCAAGCGTAGCGGAGTTATCATGAGCGGCTTGTAATATATAACGGCAGCTTTCAGCGTCCCCTGCTTGCGCCAATTCTTTTAACGCTTGTATAGGAATGCCATGTTGCTCAACATATTCTTGCAACTGTTTTGTTTTGTTATCCGCTGTAATATTTTCAGCTTGTAAAACTCTTTTAACTGTTCTGTTTCGACTAGATTCAGACAATTCAGTTAATTGACCTAGATTTCTAGAATTATATGCCATGTATACCCCGCAATATTAATCTATTTATAGTCTCTTAAGAAAATCTTAAGATTGATAATAATTATTTTATGTATAAATGTATAATAGCATTTGTATATTCCTTTTGCAAGCCCTGGAGAAGAAAAAAGAGATTTTTTAGCGCTTTTCACTGTATTTAGGATTTGTAGGGATATACCGAACGCACTTGAAGATGTGCACTTAGGTTATGTACGATCGTTGGAGCACGTCATTGCTGTATAGGTTTCAGCGTCATTTATTTTATCCAAAATAAACACTTTCCCCACACCCACAAGCACCCGTTTCATTTGGATTGTTTAATTTTAAGCGTCCATTTAATCCTTCTTGTACATAATCGATCACACTGCCACGAACATAAGGCCAAGCGTCTTTGGCGACAAAGATAGAAAAAGATTGATCAATAACAATAGTTTCATCTTCTATCTCTGCATGGTCTACGTACTCTAACGTATATTTGACACCAGAACACCCCGCTTTTTTAGTATCAATACGTAATGCCGGTGCAATAGGCGTTATCTTTGCTGCTTGCTTTTGCAAATGTGCAAAAGCAAGCGCTGTCACAGTTAATCGCCCTACTTCGCCTAGTACTTTTTCTGGTTGATAGTGTTTTACATCACTCATTTATTTGCCTCACAATGCGATCAATACAATCTATTATCATCTGTGCACAATACATGCGTTCATCGGGTAATGCCAATGCCATCACAATATCTTTAGCGGTTAACGCTTGTGCGGCTTGTATTGATTTATTTAATAAAATTCTATTTATCCATTCAGTCGTCGCGATGAGATACCCGCCTCCCATAACTCGATATCGTATATCTATAATTATATCATTTTCTATGCGTAACCACAGCTGTAACCATAATCCAGTCGCTTTAATACCCGTTTCTGCCGTAAAGATAGTAATGTTTTCCTTGTTCCATAAGGGTTTAGCTTCGGCCTGTTGTAATAGTTCTAATATTTTCTCAGAATACATTATTCACCTGCCAACGCTCGTTCGCGATTCACTTCACGCGTCACGAGTTCTATTATGCGATGAATATTTTCTTCTGTTATATATCGTCCTAATGAAAAACGTAAAGATCCGCGCGCTTCTAAGTCAGTTAATCCTATCGCTTTTAACACATGTGACACTTCTTCCGTTGCAGAGTTACACGCGGATCCGGCAGAAACTGCGATCTGTGGTAAACTCATTAACAATGCTTCTGCATTTAATCCATGGAAACACACATTGACATTATGCGGCACGCGTTGTGTTTGACTGCCGTTTAATGTCACGCCGTCTAATTGCAATAATCCAGATAGTAATAACTCACTTAACTGCCGAATGTGTGCAAGATTGTTCGCTTCATTTTGTTTAGCGAGATGAAAAGCGTGTGCGATACCTATAATTTGATGCGGCGCTAATGTGCCAGCACGGATCCCTTGTTCTTGTTTGCCTCCATAAAATAATGGTTTTAAACGCGCGCGTGGATTATCGCAAACATATAAAGCACCACTGCCTTTAGGTCCATAGACTTTATGGGCAGAAAATGACATGAGATCAACAGACAGTTGACTTAAATCCACAGATACTTTACCCATCGCTTGTGCTGCATCAACATGAAAAATAATATTATGCTGACGTGTTAATTGTGATAATTCCGTAATCGGTTGAATGGTGCCAATTTCATTGTTTACCCACATGATAGAAACCAAGCTCGTTTGTGGCGTGATCGCTTTAGCAATAGACTCTACGCTAATAATGCCCTCGCGATTAGGCGCAACATAAGTCACCTCAAAGCCTTCTTTTTCTAATAAAGCAAATACATCTAGTACCGCTTTGTGTTCAATCGTCGAGGTAATCAAATGTTTTCTTTTATTCGCATAAAAACGTGCTGCACCTTGTATGGCAAGATTATTTGCTTCTGTCGCGCCTGAAGTAAAAATAACTTCACGCACATCAGCACCAATACTTTGCGCTAATAATGCACGTGCATCTTCTACCGCTTGCTTTGCGCGCCAGCCATATACATGTGTCGCTGAGCTGGGGTTACCAAAATTATCGTGCACGGTTAAATAGCGCATCATTTCTGCAGCCACAGTTTCATCTACAGGGGTTGTTGCCATATAATCAAGGTAAATCGGATCAAATGCATTATTCACTGAATTTTTTCTCCACTGAAGTTAATATCCCTCGCAAAATGTTTAATTCTTGAATATCGGGTTTTGCTCTATGATACAATCGTTTCAGACGTGACATCAAGCGCTTGGGAAATTGCGGATCTAGAAATTCAGTTTTGATCATGACTCGTTCTAATTGCTGGAAATAGCCTTCTAAAGCGGTATCGTCTGCTAAAGGCACGCTTCTTTCATTATCTTCTATGATTTGGGTTCCTAATAGCGCTTGACGCAATTCATAGGTAATGACTTGCACGGCTTGTGCTAAATTCAAGGCACTGCACGCTTTGTCGGTATCAATATGCACATAGGCATGACAGCGATCCAATGCTTCATTGGTTAGTCCCATACGCTCTTCACCAAACAAAAATGCAATATTGCCATTAAATTCTTGCTCTTTAATCCACGGCATACAGTCTCGTGGTGACAAGATCGGTGCTGCTAAATCACGTTGTCGCGCACTGGTGCCAATGACACAAGTCATCCGGTGTAACGCTTCATCTAATGTATTAACCACGCGCGCTTGATGTAAAATATCTTTAGCAGAAACCGCCAATGCTTCTGCTTCAGGGTGAGGGAAATGTTTAGGCGCAATCAGGGTTAATTGCTGAAACCCCATGGTTTTCATCGCACGTGCGGTGGCACCGATGTTACCGGGATGACTGGTGTTCATGAGGAGGATATGGATGGAATTAAATATTAACACTTCAAGAATTCTCTCGCCCTTGTTGCATCTAACAAAATCTGCTCTTTCAAGTCTTCAAACGAAGCAAATTTTTTTTCATCGCGTAATTTATGGATAAACTCTACCTCTATAGTATGCCCATAAATCGTTTCATTAAAATCAAAAATATGCACTTCTAGTAATACGCGTGTACCATTGACCGTGGGTCTATGGCCTACATTGGCAACGCCATTTAAAATACGATCCCCTAACCCAGCAATCTTGACGACAAATACGCCCAAAATAGGGGATGTGCGACGTAACAAATGAATATTCGCCGTAGGAAAGCCAATAATACGACCGCGCTGTTCGCCTCGTGCGACTCGTCCCATTAAGCCATAAGGTCGTCCTAAATAACGCTGTACTAAAGCCAGATCGGCTGCAGCTAAAGCGGCGCGAATGGCGGTACTACTCACTCGCTCATCTTCTAATAAAAACGGTGGCATACGTTGCAATACAAATTGATGCTGTCTTGCCATTTCGGCTAAAAAATAATAATCACCTTGTCGATTGGCACCAAAATGGAAATCATCCCCTACAAACCAGGCTTTCACGGCAAAATAATAGAAAATAATTTTATGTAAAAAATCGGTTGCCGACAATGCCGCCAGAGAATGATCAAATCGCAAACACAGTACAATATCAATCCCTAATTTTGAGAGTTCATTTATTTTCTCGCGAAAGCGCGTTAATCGCGCCGGCGCAGTTTCATTTTTTTGTGTAGCAAAGTATTCATTCGCTTGTGGTTCAAAAACAATAACCACTGAAAAAACGGCCAATGCTTTGGCTTTGGCGACAACTTGTCGCAAAATCTGTTGATGGCCAACATGTACACCATCAAAATTGCCTAACGTAATTACGGCAGGCAAGTGTTGCATCGATATTTCAGGATGACGAATAATCCTCACGCTTGTACTCGCCGCGCACTTAAAAATTGTCTAAACTGCAAACCAACTAACCGTAATACTCCTAAATAAATGACGATCGATGCTAGCACTAAACTGAAGAGCCACGTCACACGCGTCATTCTTGGCCAATCCATCCAGATAGAAAGTGATGGTGACACGCATATTAGAAATAGAACAACCGCGGCATTCGCAGCCAATAACTGTAATCCATAACGCTTCCAGTGTGGCATAAATTGCCACGTCCCTTTACGATGCAAAAAGACCGCTAATAAAACAGCATTCACAGTAGATGATAATGTAGTTGATAAAGCTAAGCCAGCATGATGCAAAGGTACTATCAATATACAGTTAATAATAATATTACATCCCATCGCTGTTGCAGCACAGCGTACGGGTGTTTTAATATCTTGATTAGCATAAAATCCGGCGGCTAAAATTTTCACTAACATAAATGCCGGAACCCCTAAAGCAAACATCATCATACTTTTGTTAGCCATGATCACATCGTAGCGACTAAATGCGCCCGATAGATAAAAGCTAGACAATAAAGGACCAGACAATAGAAATAATCCTAAACCCGCAGGGACACCTATTAATAACACCATACGTAATCCCCAATCGATGGTAGAGCTAAATTCGCTTATATCTTCTTTCGCTTTATGTTTAGAAAGATGGGGTAAAACCACCGTAGCAATCGCTACACCAAAAATACCTAAGGGAAAAGAGGTTAATCTATCAGAATAGTACAGCCACGTGATACTTCCTACAGGCAAGAAAGAAGCAAACAAGGTATCGATTAATACACTAATTTGCGCCACAGATACGCCAAATAGTGCTGGCACCATTAATTTTAACACTTTGACTACACCAGGATGCTTCCATTGTATGCGCGGTCGTACTAATAAATTTAATTGCTTTAAAAAAGGTATTTGAAAGGCTAATTGTAAAATCCCTGCTAAAAATACACCCCAAGCCAATGCATGGATAGGCTGTGACAAATGTGGTGATAGCCATAGTGCTGTTCCTATCATTGCAAAATTTAATAAGACGGGCGTAAATGCCGGCACCGCAAAACGATTGTAGGTATTTAATAATGAGCCCGCAAACGCCGTCATTGAAATTAAAAATAAATAAGGGAATGTCACACGTAACATAGTGCTTGCTTGATGAAACCGATAGGGATCACGTAAATAACCCGGCGCAAAAATCACGACAATAAGCGGCGTAGCTAATTCAACCGCAATAGTCACTAATAATAATGCAGCGCCCAAAGTCCCCATCATGCCAGCAACAAACTTCTCTACTTCTTCTGGCGTATGACATTCTTTATATTCTGCTAATACGGGAACAAATGCTTGAGAAAAAGACCCTTCGGCAAAAAGACGTCGCATAAAATTGGGGATGCGGAATGCCACCCAAAAAGCATCCATTCCTGCCGAGGCGCCAAAGACATAAGCTGTCACCATATCTCTGACCAAACCCATAACGCGTGAAATCAGAGTCATAGAAGAGACTAAAGCAGTCGATTTTAATAGTTTTTTAGTCAAGATAACGTCCTATGATGTGTAAAATTGCTACATGATACACTAACTGACAGGGTAAGCGCAAAGGGCCGATCTTTTATCAAGAACCTCCCACTCAATTCAGAAATACATTTAATAATTAGTTAATTAAGCATTTTGCATGGGTTATAGTTTGATTTTATTAAAGATTCACTGCTTGCTACTGTTTGATAGCTATGAACTATACTTTAAGTGATTAACTAAAGGATTATTAGTATGGCCAAAATAGGGCACTATCTGTTACATGAGATTATTCATAATACTGAGCAATATGTCATTTATAAAGCGACATTGCCAGACAGCGCTGATTATTTTTTGATCAAAACGCCTTCGCAAAATAACTTAACGGATACAGCCTCCGCTCAATTGCAGCATGAGTATTATTTGTTAGAACAATTGAATGCGCTATCCAATCATTTTCCTAAAGTGCTGGATTTTATTCATGAAGGGGAACAATTGGGTTTGATTTTAAAGGATGAAGGATATCGACCTGTAGTGCAAAGTATTGCTAAGCCAAAGCATGCACTATCACCAGAAGTACTATTCCCACTGGCAATTGAGTTAGCAGAAATTACAGCAAGTATTCATGACGCTGATATTATTCATAAACATTTGATCCCCGATAATATATTTTATCATCCTGATACACATGCCTTACAGGTTTATGATTTTATTATTGCTACTCAATTGAATCGCACGATGGTCCCTACCGATCCACCGCGTTTATTGCAAGGATCTTTAGAATACATGGCACCAGAACAAACTGGGCGCATGAATCGACCTTTAACACATCGTGCCGACCTCTATTCTTTAGGGATCATTTTTTATGAGTGGTTAACGGGCAATGTTCCTTTTCACAGCAAAGAACCTATGACCATTATCTTCGGCCATATTGCAACTATTCCAAAAACGCCTCATGAAGTCAATAATAAGATCCCTGAGCTGTTATCGAATATCATTATGAAGTTATTATCCAAGCCCGCGGAAGACCGTTATAAAAGCGCGCAAGGGCTCGCCTACGATTTACAAAAAGCATACGACTTATGGAAAGAAACGAAAACAATAGAACTATTTCCATTGGCTGAACAAGATATTGCAACTCGTCTAGAATTGCCCGATAAATTATATGGCCGTGAAGAACAAATTGCTACACTCTATAAAATGTTCGATCAATTGTGCTCACAACAGAATAATCAACTGCTCACAGTATCTGGATACTCGGGTATTGGTAAAACCAGTTTAATTCGTGAATTAATCTCTAAAATTGCACTCGCCAAAGGTTTTTTTGCTACCGGTAAATTTGACAAATTTCAACAAAGCGATACTTATGAAGGATTACGCAGCGCCTTGGATAAAGTGATACGCTATCATTTAAGCTTACCAGAAGAAGAGTATCAAGAGTTCAAACAAACCGTTATACAAGAAATGGGGCCGATATTAGCTGTCGTTACTGAATTTATTCCTAGACTCGTTAGCATTGTTGGAGAACAACCTCCACTGCCCATTGTCAGTATTGACGCTGCTCGCAATCGTTTTGAATTGGCTATAAATCGTTTCATCAAAATTACCAGCCTTCATCATCCCTTGGTTCTCTTCTTAGATGATGTGCAATGGGCTAATCGCTCCATGTTTGAGTTATTGCAAAAGATTGTTTTAAATAGTGACACTAAAAATCTATTCGTTATTGTTTGTTACCGCAGTAATGAAGTCGATGAATTGCATCCTCTTCATCTTTTCTTAAATACAATCAATAAATCAATATCTGTTACTAAAATAGAAATCAATGGTCTAAATGAAGTTTCTTTAAGCCAACTGTTGCAAGATATGCTTTATCTTCCTGCCGAAGAAGTCGCTTCACTCACCCACTTGATGCACAAAAAAACAGAAGGAAATCCTTTCTTCTTATTAATGATATTAGAAGAACTTTATAAAGAAAACGAACTTGCTTTTGATAACAAAAAAACCCGTTGGCTTTGGGATGAAAATAAAATCCTCCAGTTAGCCGCTAGTGACAATGTATTAGACTTTGTCGCTAAACGTTTAGAAAAACTATCTACCATAGTGCAAAACACTTTACATTTGGCTGCTTGTATTGGTCATACTTTTACTTTAGAAGAATTAGCATTAACACAAATCGGCAGCCCCGTTGTCATAGCAGAGACATTACAAACAGCCATTCAAGCAGGATTGGTTCTACCCACAAAACTAAGCGATGAATGGGTAAAAGGGATAGCCGAAGCTAAATTACTACAACGTGAATATCGTTTCCAACACGATAAAATTCAGCAAAGCTGCTATGATATAAAGCCCCCCGAAGAGAGCAAGCAAATTCATTTACGAATCGCTCGAGATTGGTATCGCATTTATCGTGATAATGTATCCCCTTTTCGCTTAATGGCGATTGCGGATCAATTTAACAAAGGACTAAATTATGTGGCCGATGGCACAGAGAAGAAGCTCATTCAAAGTCTAAATGACGAAGCAGGTAATATTGCGCTACAATCTGCGGCTTACGAGGTAGCTTATCAATATCACGATATCGCCAAGTCGCTGATAATCTCTAATGATTGGCGAGAAAATTATGAAACCGCTTTTAAAGTACTGCTACATTACATTAAAAGCTCTTTTTTAAGCCATCACTATGATAGATCTGAACAAGCCAGTACTGAAGCATTACAGCATGCCAATAATGCTTTCGACAAGGCTCAACTTGTGTTTATTAAAGGAGATCTATTGCGAATTGCTGGGAAATCGGGTGTGCAATATTATGAAGAGGCTATCTCTTTAGTCGGCACACCAAAATTAATTAAAGCACATAATAAATTTAATTTGCTTTGGTCTCTTATAAAATTTAAATTTATAGTACATCATGCCAACAGTCAAAATCAGGAATGGAGCAGAGATTCAACTGATGAACAAAAGCTTATGGCTTTATGCACAGTGCGATTAGCAGAAGAGTATTACTATATCGGAGATATTTTACGTTGGGCTTATGTTATGACTAATGCTGTGAATGTAACCTATAAAGAAAGGCTACTTGACTATGTGCTAAGAAGTTTTTTTATATATGGATACATCTGGCCACGCAGCACTTTTAGTAATGCCTTATGTGAAAAAGGCATGGCTTTTATTTATAAAGAGAAAAATGTATCTATGGCTGCAGATGTCCTTTTTGCTGGGACATCATTAGTTTTTATGTGGCATCATCCATTGAAAGAAGCTGTTTTTCATTTAAATTATAGTAATGAAGCGGGTGAACAAGTTGGAAGCTTAGAATTTGCCGCACTCGCTTTAGTCTATACCTTATTGATATCTACAACTTCTTCATTAGAAATCCTGCTTGCTAATATAGAAAAAGTGAAACCTAGAGTGCTTTCTATTAGCCAAAAAGCACATAGCAGAATTCTGCCATTACATTTATCTATAGAGTGTCTATCGGTTAGCCTTCAGGCTAAAGAGAAATTTAATGATACGTACATCCTCACATTGTCTCATGATTTAAAATATCCATGGACAGAGTATACTTTTTATTATCAAAAGATGTTTACATTTGCACATACCTTGGATTTATTCTCTTTAAAGAATGACATCTCACATCTATGGGCAATGTTACCCAAGATCAATAAAAGCAATCATGTTTTGACTATGTTGCCATATAATTTTTATTTATTTCTGCTCAATATAATACTCTATCCTACTTTATCTAAAAAAGAAAAAGTACGCTCTCGATTCAAGTTATACTCTCTCTATCATCGCATCAAAAGTTGGGTCAAACTCTGTCCTGATAATTTCTTGCCTCATCACCTAATGATGCGTGCTGAATACCAACGACTAAAAGGTCATTTAAGCAAATCTCTAATTTTATATGAAAAAGCAATAACAGCAGCAAAAGAATATGATAATAAAGAGATCGTTAGTCTAGCCTGTCAGCGCGCTTTGACGGCTTGTCTAGATGCGAATAAAGTAGAAATGGCTAAGCCTTATGCTGATATGACCCTATCTGCGTATGCAGATTGGGGTGCTAGTGCTGTTGTGAACCTTCTCAAAC
>CBFGYT010000014.1:0-12332 GCA_965653065.1 uncultured bacterium
ATATCATTCAGAACTTTGGATATAAAGAAGGACATGTTTTTTTGCAGATCCATGAAGCTAAAATATCTGCTGAAATTATAAGAGATAATAAATTTATAGAAAAGCTCGAAATGGTAGCGCCATATAAGATATCAGAGACGTTGTCACGTGCGATGTCAACCATGTATTCACCACGAAAAATGGATATGCTTCGTGAGAACTATCCTATGGTGAAAGCGCAAGATATACAGCGAGCTAATCAAGAAGTGGTAGCAACATTAACCAAAGCTATAATTGGAGAAATAAGTAACCGCATGTCTTTCTTCTTCCTAGTGGGTGCCCACATATCGCCTACGTTTATCGATCTCGACTTTTACTCTATGCGTTCACCAACGATGCGACCTAAATCACCGCCCGTAGACTAATGCGCTTTAATCCCTGTTGCAACCAACAAGGCATCCATTTCTGGTTTTTTGCCCATGAAGTCGACGAACAATGTCATGGCATCTTCAGAGCCGCCACGGCTTAGAATTTTATTTTTAAATTCTAAGCCTAACGTATTATTTTGCAAGCCTTCTTGTTCAAAGCGTTGGAAGGCATTGGCAGATAATACTTCAGCCCATTTATAACTATAATAACCCGCGTCATAGCCACCATCAAAAATGTGCGTAAAACTATTTTGAAAACGATTGTAGTTGACCACAGGCGTTACACACACTTGTTGTCTGACCGCATCTAGTGTATGTTGAATGAATTTTGCGGGGCCTTCTTTGTATTGCAAATGAATACGGAAATCAAATAAAGAAAATTCTAATTGGCGCACCATTTGCATACCACAGTGATAATGTTTAGATGCCAATAATTTTTGATACAACTCATCAGGAAGTTGTTCTCCTGTTTGATAGTGTTTGGATAAAGAAGTTAATACTTCTTGTGACCAACACCAATTTTCCATCAATTGGCTGGGAAATTCGACGGCATCCCAAGCAACGCCATTGGTGCCAGCGATGCTAGGCTCATCAATTTCTGTTAATACATAATGTAATGCATGACCAAATTCATGGAACAGAGTTTCAATATCCAATTGACTTAATAACGCTGGCGTTTTTTCAGTGGGACGATTAAAATTGCAACAAACAAACGTCACCGGCAAATGCAATTGCCCTTTTGCATCACGATAGCGAGGAAAGCATTGTTCCGCCCAAGCACCTTGTTGTTTACTAGCGCGAGCAAATAAGTCTAAATATAAGTACCCATGCAACTGCCCATCTTTATCTTGTACGTGATATAACAGCGCATCTTCATTCCAGCGATCAAATTCTTTCTGAGGAATTAAGTCAATAGAAAATAAGTTTTTAAGAAATTGAAACAATCCCGCTAATACCGTGTCTAATGGAAAATATTCACGTAACTTTTCACTGCTGTAAGCATATTTTTGTTGGCTTAACTTTTCACTGTAATACGTAATATCCCACGGTTGTAAAGGAACTTGTAGACCGTGTTGTTTGGCAAATTCTTGTAACTCGTGCATTTCATCTTTAGCCACGGGCATAGATTTTTCTGCTAACTCAACGAGAAAAGCAATCACATCTTGTGTTGAAGGAGCTGCTTTATTATTGGCTAGAGAATATTCGGCATAGTTTTTAAATCCTAACAGTTGTGCTAGCTCATGACGTAATGCCAGTATTTTATCCATCACCGGGCCATTATCGCATTGATTGCCATAAGGACCTAATTCAGAAGCGCGTGTGATATAGGCGACATACATATCTTCGCGTAACGGACGATGATCAGCAAATTGCATTACCGCCATATAAACGGGTGCCGCCAAACTTAATAAATAGCCAGTTACATTTTTCTCTTGTGCTTTTTGCTGCGCTTCTTCTATTAACCATTGAGGAAGACCCGAAAGTTCGTGCGGATCATGGATGGCGCGTGTATACGCACTTGTTGCATCTAATACATTGGCGCCAAAGTTGGAACAGAGCGTAGACAATTGCTCAGAGATAGCGCGATAGCGTTCTTTTTTATCGTCAGGTAAATCAACGCCGGATAAATGAAAATCGCGTAGTGCATTGTCGACTACTTTTTTCTGAGGAACAGTCAATTGAGAGAATTCAGCGCTGTCTTTAATTTTTTTTATCGCTTGATATAATGTCACATTTTGGCCGACACTGTTATGATAATCAGACCATAAAGGGAGTGCTTCATCATAAGCCGCACGCAATTCTTTAGAACTTTCTACATTATTTAAATGTTGTATAGGTCCCCATAATAAGGATTCTTTGGCGTCTAATAGTTCTAATGGCTCTAATATTGTCTTCCAACTAGGATCGTTTGCTTTACAAATTTCTTTAATTTCTTTGTGCGCTGCTTCGATAAACGCTTTTACGTTGGGTACTATTTTTTTGATATCCACCTGGCTAAATACAGGCAGAGCAGAGTTTAATGGAGATGTCATGATATAAGCCTCTTATTTTTTAAATCGTTCAATGCGATGATGGCAATAAGGTGTTGCATTTTTGTGTTCATAGTAATGCTGATGATATTCTTCTGCGCGCCAAAAAGTACTGACAGGTAATAGTTTGGTGCAAACGTCATAGCCCAATGCAATTAATTCATCGATGATTTCTTGGCACACTTTCTTTTGCTCATCATCGTAATAAAAGACAGCACTTAAATATTGTGGGCCTAGATCGGGCCCTTGGCCATCTTGTTGTGTTGGATCGTGAATTTCAAAAAAACATTTCACCACCGTCATTAAATCTGTTTTTTGATTGTCAAAGACAATACGTAATGCTTCATAATGGCCGGTTCTTTTGCCACAGACTTCTTCATAAGAGGGTGCATCGGCATCGCCGCCAGTATAGCCTACTTCGGTTTTTAATACGCCAGGGAGACGATCCATATAGTATTGTACTCCCCAAAAGCAACCGCCGGCGACAATGATTTCTTCTGTTTCTAAAGCCGTTTCACTGGCAACGAATTCAATGGCTAAACCGTTGACACAATGACGCATATTATTTTGCGTTAATTGTTCGCCACTAAACACATGGCCTAAATGCGCATGACAATTTTGGCAGAGTATTTCCATACGATGTCCATCTGCATCTAATTGGCGTACCACGCGTTCGGGTAATTCATCATCAAAACTAGGCCAGCCACAATGGCTATTGAATTGCGAATCGGCACGAAATAAAGGTTTGCCACAAGCACGACATAGATAAGTGCCTTCCACTAACGGGGGATTGGCATAGTCACTGCTAAAAGGGCGTTCGGTGCCTTTGTCGCGGACAATGTGTAATACATCAGGCGATAATGATTTATATTTGAACATAATGGTCTCTATTATAAAGTGTTTATTGGTAGGATAGGGGGTTATAGGGCAATTTGCAAGGAAAGAGATGGATCAGGTATTATCTCTATTGTTAAATTTCGACTTTGATAATACGCTGAAAGATTTCCGCCATGATTGTAAATATGAATTTGAGTATATCTTGAATAGTGTGTCAGAAGATAGTTAGCGCAGGGTGGCACGATGATAGGGGTCCCCCGTCGCGCGCAGCTTGCGAGCACGGCGGGGGTAATCATCGTGACAGGACCCTGCGAACAAGAGCAGACCAATCGTTAGATAAAATAACAGGTTTTTTCTTTATGAATAAAACATTAACCCACGATCCCAAAGCCTTATGGTTTCTCATGATGACGTATACCGTCACCATTTTACTCGCCAATTGGTTTGATATGCGTTTATTACAATTAGGCCCCGTGATCATCGATGCTGGAACGATTATTTTTCCATTGTCTTTTGTTGTCGCCGATGTAATCACTGAAGTGTATGGTTATAAAGAAACGCGTCGCGCTATTTGGTGTGGCTTTTTATTTAATTTATTATTCTTAGGCTATGGCACCTTGATCACGCATTTGCCCAGCCCAGTCAATGCCCCTTATAATTCTGCATTTGATAGTATTATGACAATCGCTTGGCGTATTGTTTTTGCTTCTATGATCAGCTATTTCTGTGGCGAACCTTTAAATGCTTATCTTATGGCAAAATTGAAACTAGCTTGGCAAGGAAAATTAATGGCGGCGCGTTTTGTGTCATCTACAATCATTGCTTCTTTGGTCGATTCTGTATTATTTACTTTTATTGCTTTTTATCATATTCTGCCATTAACGTCATTATATCAATTAGCACTGACGATGTGGGGCATTAAAATTATCGTAGAATTACTTGTATTACCCATATCCCTTGGCTTGGCACGGTATTTAAAAAAATTAGAAAAAAGAGATGTGTTCGATCGGCATACTCAATTTGCCTTGTGGCATTGGGAAGCGGATTATTCAGTAGAAGATAATCGTATAAACTCCTAGCAAATTAGTTTTGAGTGAAACGCAAAGAGTTTATACTCACAGCGATTTGTTTTTAGGCGAGGCGGCAAGCTCTCGAGCACCAGGAGTGACGTACTCTGGTATGATTCGTGCGAGATGAGCGCAGCCAACAAAGCATAAAAGCAAAGCGTGAAGAGTATATGGAGTAAGTATGTCCAGTATAGAGAGCAATATCTCGGGAGTGATCGATCGCGTTACTTTTTTCAATCCAGAAAATGGTTATTCAGTGATTAAATTGAAAGTGAAAGATCACAGCGATAGAGTGACCATCGTCGGTGAATTAGGCGCGTTGAGTGAAGGCGAATATGTACAATGCCGTGGTGAATGGATCAACGATCGCAAATATGGCAAACAATTAAAAGTATCTGCTATCGAAGTTATTTTGCCAGATACTTTGGCGGGTATAGAGCGGTATTTAAGTTCAGGATTATTACGTGGGATAGGCGCGCATTTTGCTAAAAAAATGGTAGCGCAATTTGGTACGCGCGTATTTGATGTCATAGAGCATACGCCCAATGATTTATTAAAAATTCCTCAATTTGGTAAGCGGCGCTTGCAAATGGTCATTGACTCTTGGCACGATCAAAAACAAGCACGCGAAGCCGTGTTATTTTTACAGCAACACGGTGTGAGTTTGGCCAAAGCCATGCGCATTTATAAAACCTATGGTGCGCAAACGATTGATAAAGTGCAAACCAATCCTTATGCGTTAGCATTTGATGTCAATGGCATAGGATTTAAATCGGCTGATGAATTAGCATTGCAATTAGGCTTTGCACGACATTCACCGGAACGTGCCTTGGCTGCGATTGATCATGTGCTACAAACGTTTTGCCAAGAAGGGCACTGCACGTATCCACGCACTTCTTTATTAGCGGCCACAGTAGAATTATTAGCGTTAGACGAAACGATTGTCAGTCAAGCCCTAGAGCAAGGGATTATCGATGGACATTGGGTGGCAGAATTAGTCGACGAGATTGTTTGTATTTATCCACGTTCGCTGTATTGGGCAGAAGCGGGGGTAGCAAAAGAAATTGCTCGTTTACAAGATGGTGAGTGTCCTTGGCAAGAAAGTTTAGATCATAACTATTTATCTTGGCTAGAGAAAAAATTACATATTCATTTATCAGTATCGCAAACGGCTGCATTAGAACAAGTTTTACAGCATAAACTATCGATCATTACCGGCGGTCCTGGAGTCGGTAAAACCACATTGGTCAATGCTTTATTAAAATTATTTCACAAAGCACGTTTAACTGTAAATTTATGTGCGCCTACTGGGCGAGCAGCGAAGCGTATGATGGAAACGACAGGTTGTCCCGCGCAAACCATTCATCGATTGTTAGAAATTGATCCTATGTTGCGTACGGCGAAGTATGATCACGATGAGCAATTGTCTGCCGATGTGTTTATCATTGATGAAAGCTCAATGATCGATGTTGTTCTAATGTATCAATTGCTAAAAGCAATCCCCACAGCTGCTGCCGTTATTTTTGTGGGCGATAGTGATCAATTGCCTTCCGTGGGACCCGGTGCGGTATTAGCGGATTTTATTGCGTCACAAACGATTACCACCGTGCATTTAACGGAAATTTTTCGCCAAGTAGCGCATTCACAAATTATTTTAAATGCCCACCGTATTAATCAAGGGAGTGTGCCTACAGCACATGGCTTAAAAGAAGCAGATTTTTATGTGATTACTGAAAAAAATGGAGAAGATATTTTTGACACAGTGTTAAATTTAGTAACGACGCGTCTACCACACTATTATGATTGTTCAGCGATAGAAGACATACAAGTCTTATCGCCTATGAATCGTGGTGCGTTAGGAACGATTGCTTTAAATACGGAATTGCAACAACGCTTAAATGGACAAAGACGAATAACGATTACTCGATTAGGCAATACCTATGCGGTAGGCGATAAAGTCATTCAATGTGTGAATAACTATGATAAAGCGGTGTTTAATGGCGACATTGGTTGGATAGAATCAATTAATAGCGAAGAACAATGTGTACGTATTTTATTTGATGGCCGCAGTGTTGAGTATGATGTTGCTGAATTAGATGAAATTAACTTAGCCTATGCAATCAGCATACACAAAAGCCAAGGCTCCGAATTTCCGATTGTAGTCATTCCCTTAGCGATGCAACATTATAATTTATTAGTACGCAATTTATTATATACAGGCATTACGCGTGGTAAAAAATTAGTGGTGTTAGTAGTGGAGGCCAAAGCGCTACAGCACGCAGTTAGAAATGATAAGATTCGGAAGCGTATCACCAAGTTGAAACAGCGCTTGCAAAAAAATATTGACACACTGAAGTAGTCTAGATACTATTTGAAATCCCCCCAAAGAATAGTAAAGCACTCTGTGCAGTGCGTTTATAACATTTGTCTTATTTGGAACGCACACCGTTCTGAATTGAGTGGACTTATTCAGGAGTTCCATTATGAATGAAATAGAAATGAACAAAATAGTTGTTTTTAAAAACCAAAATATTCGTAGGATTTTGCATCAAAATGAGTGGTGGTTTGTGATCGTTGATGTAGTGGCTGCTTTAACAGATTCTGTTCAACCAGTCGGCTATATAAAAGATATGCGGCGACGTGATGCGGAGCTTAATAAAGGGTGGGGGCAAATTGCCACCCCCCTTATGATTGAGACGGCTGGTGGTAAGCAAAAACTCAATTGTGCCAATGTTGAGGGGCTTTTTAGGATTATCCAATCCATTCCTTCTCCCAAAGCTGAGCCATTCAAACGTTGGTTAGCAAAAGTGGGGTATGAACGGGTACAAGAAATTGAAGATCCAGAATTAGCCAGTAAACGTGCTAGAGCAATCTATAAAGCAAAAGGATATCCAGATAGCTGGATTGAAAAGCGTATGCGCAGTATTGCTATTCGTGAAGAATTAACAGATGAATGGCAACAACGAGGTATTCAAGAACAGAAAGATTTTGCGATTTTAACTGCTGAAATTAGTAAAGCAGCATTTGGTATGACACCCAATGAGTACAAGCATTATAAAGGCTTAAAGCAAGAAAATTTGCGCGATCATATGAGTGATTTAGAATTAATTTTTTCTATGTTGGGCGAAGCGTCTACCACAGAAATTACTCGCCATAAACATGCACAAGGATTTGATGAAAATCGCGATGCCGCACAAGAAGGTGGTGAAGTAGCTGGCAATGCAAGAAAGGAATTGGAAGCAAAAAGTGGACATCGAGTTGTGAGTCAAGATAATTATTTGTCATTGGAAGCATCGAATTCTAAAATTGAAATTGATCAAGAAGAGCAATAAAGAGAAGACTAAATTGTTGACTTTAAGTTAAATCAGCCAAGAAAAAAGCACAAGAAAAATCTTGACAACTCAAATAAGAATCAATACTATTCTAAATTCTAAGGCATATACAGAAACGCAATATTTATATATACAATAATTTTTTAAAGGAGTGGTTATGAAGAAAATAGTATTAGTTGGAGCTGTTTTGACCATTGCAATGAGTGTAGTCGGTTGTAGTAAAAAAAGCCAATTTGAGTCTGCTATCAATACAAAATTGAAAGATGATTATAGTTGTTTGCGCTTTAGTGGTGCATTCGAGAATCTTGACTTTGATTTTCCTGCTAGTGCGCGCAAGAAATATGATGATAATAATATGGAAGTCGTTATTAAGCGTCAAAAAGATGGTCAGTTGGATCCCCATGATAGTGGATATGATGACCAAAAAGAAGCGCAGTTAAATGCGTTAGTTAAAGTAGGGTTACTTAAGAAGAATGAAGAAACGCAACCGGCGATTGATATTAACAGTCAGCAGCCGATTGCAGGGAAATCGTTTTTGGTCGAATTATATAATTTAACCAGTGACGGTGAAAAAGTGGTACAAGGCGATAATGAGTATAATCGTCAAATTTGTTATGCACATCGCCAGGTTGATGATATTTTGAATTATGTAGAAGAAACCGCAATGGGTCATCAAATGGCAGAAATCAAATACAGTTATAAATATGTCGGCATTGCGCCGTGGGCCAAAGATAAAGACGTATTAGCAGCATTTCCGGAAATAGATCAAACATTGAATGAAAAAGATAAAACATCTATGATTGATTTGGTAAAAACCAATAATGGTTGGCAAACAGGCTTATAAGTAGAATATTTATCAAGAACTGTGATGATATCTAACAAAAAGGAGGCAAATGGCCTCCTTTTTTATTCTTAGATGCATTTATTACGCATGCATATATTTACTTTAAAGAATAGATCATATATGCTTCCATACATTAATTAAATGGGAGCACACTCATGTTTCAACACCGTAGCAGTAAGCGAACACTATCGCCTAAAAAACATCCAAATAACTATCCCCCTATGGAGACCGTCAGTGCATTATTACAAAGCGGATTAGCCATAGGTGTCAATTATCCACCTGCATCAACAACAACACAGCAACGAATAGTTGCAGTCACAACCGATGGCAAGACCGTCACCTCTTTGCAAACAGAAGAAAAAGTGACGCACTATAAAAATACAATGAGTGGTGTAGCATTGCGACAAACAGATGTTGTGGCGACAGCGTTATTGACGGTAGCATTGACTCAAGAGGCTTGTATTCGCGATCAGCACACAGCGCCTAGCATAGATGTGCCATGTGCCACCACGCAAATCATCACTTTATCTTCTGACGAAGAAGATGACGTTAGAGCAGCGACGGCGAGTAGCAATGGGGATAGGATTGTTATCAATCAAGCACCGCCGTTGCCCGAAGCTAATCGTTGTGAAATCAAAAAAACAGATCTGCACACACTATTGTTTTCTAGCGAGTATAAACAAGCGACAACGCCTTCCATATTAACGTTGATAGCAAAAGAGAATTTCAATGGGACAACAGCGTTAAGCGATGTGGCCATCGTGACTGTCATGGCGCCTAGCGATACGCTTCATAAAGGGCAAGTAGAAATGCCCATTGAAAATCCATTCATTGTGGGCGAAGGAGACAAAGCATTCATTTTTAAACCCCTGAATACCATAGTAGAAGGAATGCCTATACAATTTATAAATCGTTTTTATGTCTATAGACAAAGTGATCTACAGCAATCATCGCTAGAGCAAAAGCCGTTATTCATTATCAACAGTGTTGATCAATTTATTTTTCAGATCAGGTTAGCAGATGCAGTCGATGAATTTGGCAAGGTCACACATCGCGAACTTATTTTGGCAAGAAAGAATTGCTTTAAAGGTGAAATCATTAGGATCTCTAATGTTGATCGCTATACAGAAGGACAAGTTATCGACTTATCTGCGGATAATTTATCAAGCCAAGGGATTTATAAAATAACCGGTGCAAAATTTTCGGATAGAGTGGTGGATCCAAAATATCAACCACATAGTATTGATTTACTCACAGAGCGTTTTAAAGACAGTGACGGCAAGTTACAGCAGCTATCTTATTTAGTAGTGGGAACGACAGGCGACGATAATCGAGTACGCATCATCGATTTAAAGACGATAGACAGAGATTTCAAATTAAATGAAGAGCGTGCTGATGCCATAACGCCGACCATATTACAAATTCAATCGAGTTTACCGGTGATAAGAGATGATGAATACAATGAGTTTGGTTATTCCGTTGCAGTTGTGGGTAGAGTTAATTTTGGTCGTAATCTGTCTACCGTAGAATCACGCTATATTATGGTTTCTAACCCTAAAGCGAACGAATTATTCATATTATCTCCATTTGCTATACATGAATGGATGCAACGCTATCCACGACAAGTCAATACGATACTTAGTCATACTGTATGGATTGCTGGCATTGCAGAGGATATCAGAGCCAATCGAAGTTTTTGCGCGGAATTAGGCGAAAAAATTTTTGTGAGCCAAGATAGACGTTTTTTAGGATCAGAGTGTCGTGCGAACAAACAAGTGATTATAGATATGCAATCGTGGTTAGATACCATGAATATCACGGAAAAAGAAGATATTGTCATCAATCAACGCAACATACAAGCATTACAGCAAAAACAAACTGAGCAGATCAATTTAGCCGCAGGATTAATGTTCCTATTACCGAATATCACGAGCATGAGTTTCTATGTAGCGACTATGCTGACAGATGCCATTCAGGCGACTGCAGAAAGAGCATTGACGATGAGTCAAAATATAACGATAGTCGATTGTAGTTATGATGTGTCGCCTGTTGCAGAAGCAAGTTCTTGGTCGACAACGAGTATGCTTGCTTTGGGTGCGGGTGTTGTGGTGACTGGGCTAGCGTGTTTAGGAATTTTTCGACAGCATAGAAGAGATTCGGTAAATGCTAATGAGGATAGTGGTTTATCCGAAGTTGCTGGATTAATGAGAAATTGACGATAAGTGTAATAGTTTTTGCTAAAAATAGAGAGAAAAAGTGATTGAAAAAAAGTTGATAAGTACACTTGTAAGGTGTACTATTGAAATGATATGAGTGACATTTTCCATGTGACTATTTCACTGAATGCTGAAAAAGATCTTAAAAAAGTACCTTTGGTTATTGGGTTAAAATTAGAAGGGTGGGTCGAAGAGGTTGGCCATAGAGGGTTACGGGAAGTAAGGAAAATTCCAGGCTACCATGATGAGCCTTTAAAGGGAAAAGAGCAGGTCAGCGCTCAATTCGTTTAAATCGGGCTTATCGAGCAATTTATAAGATAATAAACGGTGAGATCATAGAATTTATTGAAATAATAGAGGTTAATAAACATGATTACTAAAAGCAAAATAACCGATAAAACGTTACATAAAATTGAAAAAATCACCGGAATTAAACTAACTTTGGGGAAATTGATCTGGGCCATTCGTGAAGCAGATGATATATCACAAGTCATTTTTGCGAAGAAATTAAATATGAGTAAGCAGCAATTATGTGACATAGAACATAATCGTAAAACAATTAGCCCTAAACTCGCTGCAAAATATGCTGCAATCCTAGGATACTCTAAAGAGCAATTTATTCGTTTGGCGTTGCAAGATTTAGTCGATCGTGAACATTTAAAAGTGCAAATAGAAGTTATTGCTGAGAATTCTCGGCGAGTTGCTTAATTGAGATTTTTTAGATAATTCCAAATCGGCGCTTTACATCAAAGCGCCGATCCTAACAGAACACTAAACACTAAGCTCTATACCCACTACACCCATATTGTAATGCTGGGGATCTACTTTGACTGTCCAAGAAGAAGTTTCCGCATGTGTGGGATACACAGTCGAGCCGAAAGTATAATTTGTTGACGAGAGGTATAAGTATCTATATTCAGCGAAGACGTGTAGATGTGAAGTGATATTAAAACGAGCGCCGACTTTAGGCTGTACGGCAAAGGCAACATCTTTGTCATCGGGATCTGAATTAAAATGATTAATGTCAGGCTCTGCGGGACTAACTTGTGTGGACGTTGCATCAGAAATAGATTGTAAAGCGGAGCCAAAACCAATACCCGCATAAGGTGTAAACCATTCAAACTTATCCATGCTCAAAACCGCATTAATCAAGAAGACGTCTGATTTTAGGGGGTAAGTATCATAGAAATCGTGTTCAGGAAGTCGCATTTGATTTGCGGTATTGATAGCATCCCCTTTTAGTTTAATATCGTCCATAGCATACCCTTCAAACTCTATCGCAGTCGTAAAAGGGATGGTACCATTCACATTATGTGGCCAGGCAAAACCAATATGTGCGCCCCACAGTGTTGTAGAATCGCTTTTTGTATCGCCAGAAGCATTAACAGATAAAGGGCCACCCGCAGCTTCAGTAAAATAGGCAGTTCCAAGCTGGCTAAAATCAAGGCCATTTAGTTTAGCATCACCACCAAATACACCGATATAAAGGCCTTGGAGATCATTGCTCGCCTGTGTAGAGGCCATGGGAGCGGGCATTTCGCCAGCGAAAGCCATGGAAGCGGAAGATGCTAAACAGCTAAATATCAAAGCATTGATAAT
>CBFGYT010000015.1:0-12214 GCA_965653065.1 uncultured bacterium
TTCTGCTTCAACCGCATGAACAACCACGCGTGTTTTCGTGTGTAATCCTGCATGCTCTAACGCTTCATTTAAAGATTTATAGGCATCGGCCAAATTGACATATTTCCCCACCATGGCAATATGCACGGTTTGTTGACGATTTTTATCGGCCAACACCACACGTTGCCAATCGCTTAAATCAGCAGGTTTTGCTGTCATATGAAATTTTTCTAAGACTAATTCATCCACACCTTGTTTTTGTAACACTTCAGGAATGGTATACACATTATCAACATCGGGTAAAGAGATCACTGCTTTTTGTTTTACGTCAGTAAATAACGCTATTTTAGCGCGATCGTCTTCATGAATAGCTTCTTCAGAGCGACAAATTAAAATATCCGGTTGTATGCCGATAGAGCGCAATTCTTTGACGGAATGTTGTGTGGGTTTGGTTTTAATTTCTTGCGATGTTTTTAATACCGGTACTAAGGTTAAATGAATACACAGCGCTTGTTCTGAGCCTAATTCGGTGCGCATTTGTCGTATCGCTTCTAAAAAAGGTAAAGATTCAATATCACCTACAGTACCACCTACTTCGACTAACGCAATATCGACGCCTTTGGCACCTTGAATAATCACGCCTTTAATCGCATCGGTAATATGCGGAATGACTTGTACGGTTTTTCCTAAATAATCGCCTTTACGCTCTTTAGCAATGACAGAAGCATAAATGCGGCCTGTTGTGCAATTATTATTTTTAGTCATACGACTACGTATAAAGCGTTCATAATGGCCTAAATCCAGATCGGTTTCGGCACCATCTTCAGTGACAAATACTTCGCCGTGTTGAAAAGGACTCATCGTGCCAGGATCGACATTAATGTATGGATCTAACTTGATTAACGTGATTTTTAAACCGCGCGCTTCTAACAGCGCACCTAACGAAGCGGAGGCAATACCTTTGCCTAAAGAAGAAACAACTCCACCGGTCACAAAAATAAATCTGGTCATAAAACTACCCTATAGCTCATCAAAACATGTGAATACGATGGAAGAATAGAATAGCATAATTAAACAGAAAAAGGCAAGCGTAGATTAGCAAAGGCTTATCTACGCTTGCCTCTAATAATTACTGGTGCGTTGCTAAAATCAACAAGTCGCTGACACGGATTTAACATTTTGTTTGACATCACTAGCAACAAAATCCTCTTTGCACGTAAAAATGCTCATTGTTTTATTAAACGCTTGCATGGCAGGATCATTTGTATTGCGGATCTCTTCAATGGCCATTTCAGATAATTTTATATTATTACATAATAAATATGCTGCACATTTTAGATAACCTTTTCTAAGACATTGTTCTAACATGAATTCTTTGAGATTGTGACTGATCTTATTGGAATAAGGTTGAAGTTTATCACACATTGCCAAAATAAACGCACCATCGTTAAATTGTATGATAAGTTCGTCAAACACCATGGGCAATATTTCATTAGAGAATAAGAGCCTAACTTGACCAAAATATCCCAAGATACAACCAATAATAGTGTCCAATTTGTTAAAGATTTCTCTGCTATTCATTTTGACAGCAAGCTCCAACCAATTAACTCCCTCTTTGTTTTTCTGTAAAAGTGCTTTTTTGAGCTCAGAAAATTTTTGAGGGGAGTTACGCTCATGGAACCAGTATTCAAGAATGGACTCTTTAATATTTATTTTCCCTGCAGCAAAATAATGAAAAATGGTATTACCCTGCTCATCTGTGAGTACAGAATCCATAGGCTTTAATTGGCTTGCTCTCTGCATTCTCTCGACATCTACCGCAGATGGCTGAAATACAAATTTATCAGTAGATTTTTTGTTTTCGGGAAAGAATTTAATATATAACTGCGCAAGGCTTGTTAATGCCGTTTCGCCATTGATTTTTAATTCCAGTCTATTTGTTCCCGGAATTCTACCAAATCCTATACAAAGTACATTCTTATCAATTCCTTCTCTGAGATATTCTAATAGACACGCTATATTTTCTGCGGTTGGACTTTTTTCTGCATAAAGAGCGGTTACCAATATGGCAAGATTAATATCACTCTTATCAACAAAACCATCTCTATGCTTTGTAATAAATGCAAAATAAGATTTTAGTTTTTCATCTTTAAGACATGTGCCAAATTGTGTCACATCGATTTGATGGTTTTGTTGAAAGAACTTTCTGTTTCTTATTAAAAGTATTAATATCAGTATGTTGAAACAGCACTTCTTACCTACAACAGAAAATGCTGAAGATAGGTATTTCTTCAAATATATAAAGAATACTCGCTGGTTATCGTGCTGTATTGCTTTTGAAGAGTCGACGCTAGCAATATCATATATTTCCCATATTTCTTTGGACATATTAACACCACTCTCAGCCCTAATCAATTGAGCTAAATCCCATATAGCGCGCCTCGTTTCTCTGGGAGTTCCATTCATAAGTGCTGCATGGGCTCGGTCGTGCAACATCCCCCACCAACGATTGTTTGGAGTCATAGGAGTAGCATGCACCTTAACCTCATTCCAGAAACTTTGCTTTTTAGTGGTTCGTTGGTTCATTAACATCACAGAGCCAATCATTTTGTCATTCGTTTTCTTTTCAATGACTTCTGCAATCGACGTATTCGCAGCGCGAAAAACCATTTCTATTGCATCATGACCATAAAGAACATCTTCTATAATTGCAAGAAAACCATAACTAGGAGTGATGTATCTACCGATATCTTCTTCATATATCAATGTATTCACCGCTTCTTTTGTTAGCGTTGCACTAAGCGAATGTGCAGGGCACCTCATTCGAAAGAATACTCGCTCTGATTTCGGCAACTCTTTTAACTTCTCTTGTATTCTATGCATAGTTTCTTCAGTCCAAGCTTTTCTTTCCATCTCAAAATAAGACTTTGAAAAAGCTTTTAAGTACGTATCTCTTGCCGATGCAATCCACTGATTATCTTCATCGAGTAGCTCGACGACTTCTACATTGGAAAAGCCTACATATAAATTTATGTATAAAACAATAGTTGCAAATTGAGTCATTGTAATGGCTTCTCGCCGTAATGCAGCAAGTGCGACACTTTCTAACAACGCAGGTGATTTGGATCCATCAGCGGAAAGTAAAATGGCTTGCCAATTCCCTTTGCTAATGTTGTCAATGAATTGGGTAATTTCAGTCGTATTTGCAGAACGATACACTTGTCCAGCATCGCGTAATAATTCAGCGAGAGTAACATCAGAAGGATTATTTTCTCCATTCACAATCGCTTCTGCCCCTTTTTTACTAATCGACTTCATATTGAGAGGAAGAAGTTTTTCGCCAGTAGTATATTGGCGAAACCAGAATTGTAGCCGTTTAATTTTTTCTAAATTTTCTTTAGATGAATATTTTTCAAATAAATTATCGCTTTGATTATTATTTAAGTTACTTGCCATTGTTTATTACTCGCCACCTAGATTGTTTAAGTATTGTACTATTCTTTTCTTAACAAAATATTAAGGGCTCTCTCTTTATTGGCGCAATAAAATTGAAAATATTCATTATTTTTCAATATCATATAAAACTTTTAGTCCTATTGACTTGAAGAAGCTAATCTGTTTATTGATTATGACATACGTATTACAAAGCGCTTTGTATTAGAATGTGACGCTTTTTTTTGTTACAATCTACGTCACTCATTAAAAATCCCAGGTATTCTCATGACCATCGATCCCAAACAAGCGTCTTTAGTCATTGTCGGCTCCGGCATTAAGTTTTTATCGCATTTAACCACCGAGGCCAAAGCGTATATTGAACAATGCCAGAAAGTATTGTATTTGGTGAATGAGCCGGCCATGCAAGCGTGGATCCAAAAGCATAATCCGAATCACGAAGCGTTAGATCCTATTTACAGTCGTTATCGCTTGCGTATTCATTGTTATGAAGCGATCACGGACTATATCTTGGAAACATTACGGCAAAATATTCATGTATGTGTGGTGTTTTATGGTCACCCTACGGTATTTGCACAATCCGCATTAGACGCTGTTATTAAAGCGCGTCAAGAAGGCTATGCAGCCAAAGCCATTCCTGGCATTTCCGCAGAAGATTGTTTATTTGCTGATTTATTAATTGATCCCGGGACGTGTGGCTGCCAGTCATTTGAAGCCACTGATTTTTTAGTGCATCAGCGTCGCTTTGATCCCACCAGTCATTTGGTGTTATGGCAAGTGGGTATTATTGGTGTCTTAGAGCATGCGATAGAAATCGATAATCGTCGCGGTGCTACTTTATTGCAACAGCGATTATTACAAGATTATCCACCGGCACATGAAGTCATATTATACGAAGCAGCACAATACTCTGTATTCGATCACAAAACGATAACTGTCTCTTTAGCCGATTTCCCCGATGTACAATTTTCACGATTATCGACTTTGTATGTGCCTCCAGTCGGTACCGCTAAATACGATATTAATATTATTCATGCTTTAAACATGGATATAGAAGACTTAAAAGGCGCGGGTGAAAAAACTTTGCGAGCAGAAGAATAGTCTCTATTTCATCACAGCTAAGAATATAATGCTGCTAAAATCTTTTCGATTTCCTCTTCTTTCGTATTTTCTTCTGCGCTCGTACGATACCATAATGTTGATATAAATTGGCCTTGATAAGACTGATAATTTAAAGTAGCATGCGGAAAATTTTGACAAAATTCATTTAAGATAGGCAATAACACTTGCGTATTTACTGCGTTACTATTTAAGATCTCTATAAAACAATGTAATAAACTCGCATATTGGCGACACAGCTCTGAAAAATCAGGGTTGTCTGCTTCTGTTTGATTATACTGTTTAATTATTTCTATACCGTTCTTCCAAAATTCTATGTTTTCGCTTTCTGTTTTATTACCTTTATTCTTTTTCTCTAATAAAACCCAGTAAACCGCTTTGATTACCTCCATGTCTGCTGGTGTTGGATTATATACTGCCATTACTTTTCTCCATCCATAGTTTAAATATTGCAATTGTTTTTGGGTGACTTTCCGCTTCATCAATCATCGCTTGTGGGTAATCCAAAGCCCCTAGACTGATCCCCCGTCGGTACGGCATATGAATGGTTTTGGCATCTAATGCTTTTAGCTCGGGACAATATAGACGAATAAAATCTCCGTTCGCATCAAAACGTTCACTCTGACGAATGGGATTAAAAATACGAAAATACGGCACAGCGTCTGTTCCTGTAGAGGCGCTCCACTGCCAACCCCCATTATTCGCCGCAAAATCACCATCGATCAAATGGCGCATAAAATATTTTTCACCCCAACGCCAATCAATGAATAACGTTTTACTTAAAAACATGGCAACGACCATACGTAAACGATTGTGCATCCAACCTGTTTGCTTTAATTGTCGCATTGCTGCATCGACCAATGGAAATCCAGTTTGTCCTTGACACCACCGATTAAACCACTCTATATTGTCATTCCATGGCAATGTACTCTTTTCTTTTTTAAATGCTTGGTGGCGACAAACATGAGGAGAAAACCACACAATATGTTTGTAAAACTCTCGCCATATGAGTTCACTCACCCAAGTCTCAATGCCCACACTCTGTCCTACTAACGCTTGTTGTTGATACGCCGCTTGAAAGCACTGTCTAGAAGATATAATGCCTAAAGCCAAATACGCGGATAATTGACTGGTGCTACTTAACGCCGGATAATCACGTTCTTCTGCATAGTGCGTAACTTTATCATGGCAAAACTGTGATAAGCGTTGTAATGCGCCTTTAGTGCCTTGCGGCCAAGGCGATAAATCCAACGTATTATTAAATTCTTTTAACGCTTCAGGGACAACCGTATCATTAGCAAACAATTGAAATGTTTTTTTAGCCAGTGGCGGTGATTTTAATTTGGCATCATTTAGTTTTTGTAAAAAGACTCGCTTAAAAGGCGTAAACACTTGAAAAGGATTTCCCGATTGATTCAAGATTTCACCTGGCGAAAATAGTAAATTATCATCAAATAATTGCCATGCAATATTTAAGTTCTCTAGTATTTTTTCTATTTTTTCATCGCGACAGCGCTCATCCCATTCATATTCACGATTAGCATAGACCGCATTAAAATGATGTTGTTGGCAAAGCTGTTGAATTTTTTCGACTTCCTCTTCAAATGTGTCGACAACATACACCCAAAGCGTAATGCCCCATTGTTGTAATATGTGTTGAAAAGCGCTTAATTCTCGTAAAATAAGCGCTACTTTGCAGGCAGCATAATCGTGTCGCAGCCACGTTTTGACTGGAATAAAATACACCGCTGCTAAATCTTGACTGGCTTTAACTGCTGCAGAAAATGCGACATTGTCTTTGACGCGTAAATCATGTCTAAACCAATATAACGATCTCATTTTTTGGGCTCATGTATCCATACAGAAACTAATAAGGCTAATAAAAAACAAATAGGTATCACGCTTAAAGCAACTTTATAATCTGCCATTGAGAATGTGACAGGCGCCACAGACATTGATTTTCCTGCCCAATCACGGCCTTTCAATAATACACCGACGATCGGTGTTAACAGCGGCGCACCAAAAAGAATACTCATCATATTGGTAAAGCCCATAGCCGTCGCACGGGATTCATTGGGTGCAATTTGATTCACTAAGGCGAAAGGTAACATATAGACACTGGCAAAAAGCCCAGTTAAAAAGAATAATCCTATTACCGTGACAAAACGTAAATCAGGAATATACAACGCCATAGTAATGGTAATGAATGCCGCGGCAGCGCCTACCGCCATCACCACTTTACGCGTACGAAAGAAATCGGAAATATGCCCTAGAAACGGACAGCCTAATCCTGCGCCTACAAATAACGCTAAATTGCCTATGGCGGCAACGCGAATTTGAATACCGTAACGCGCCATCAAATAAGGAATACACCAATACGTGGCTAATACACTGATAATAGGAAACATTAACCCAGAGAATAAACCATTCAACCATACTTGCGGCAATTTTAACAGCGATACGAGTTGTTGTCTGATAGATAATGTAGACGCTTCTGGCTTTTTAACATGACTATACTTGGGGCGATCTTGTAGAAAGAAAAACATCAATACCGTTAAACACAAGCAAAACGAACCCGCATACAATAATACATGACGCCAACCAATCAAAGTGGTTAAGGTCGAAATGACTTCTCCACCGATCCCCCCCGACAGCATCGCCAAGGCTTCACTCAATCCTATGACAAAGGCAAAATAGCTAGGCGAAAACCAATTGCCAATTAAATAAAAGCAACTGGCTAATGCCGGTGCAGTGCCTAGGCCCGTTAACATGCGCGCTAACATAGCAGTATGGATCCCAGGACTCACTGCAAATAATAAAGTTCCCGCCGCACAAATCACCGTGCCTGCTATCAATAAATGCCTAGCACCTATGCGATCAGCCAAAGCGCCGCCTGGTACTTGCAATAATAGATAGGTCCAAAAATAGCTGGATGACACTAATCCTACGGCGGCAACATCGGTATTGAAGTCATTGGCTAAAAAAGGCGCCATACCACTGACTGAACCTTGCAGCACAAATTGGAATAATAAAAAGACAATTGTTAAGCCCCACATTAACCACGCTTTGGCTGGAGGCGCTTTATCACGGCTGACCATAGATTCGTCCTGAAATAATAAAGAATTCTGTATAGACTTATTGTACTGGAAAATATAGGGTTTGGTATATACCCGATCTACTCTTTCGTCACCAAAATATCTTCCATAATTAAATACTTCAAATCACAGCCAAAAAACATATTCAATGCATCTTCAGGCGAACATACCATAGGCTCACCACGACGATTTAAAGAAGTATTGAGCACCACTGCATTTCCTGTCAATTTTTCTAATGTTTGAATCAACGCATAATAGCGTGGATTGGATTGCGGCGTCACCACTTGCGCACGAACGGTTCCATCTTCATGGACAACTTCTGGAATACGTGCTTTCCATGACTCGGCAACATCAAAGGTAATCGTCATATACGGTGCAGGATGATCGGTTTGTAAAATATCTTTAGCAACCGTATCTAACAAACTAGGACAAAATGGTCGCCATCGTTCACGATACTTAATTTGTTGATTGATTTTATCGGCAATTCCAGCGGCACTCGGACAACCTAATATACTGCGATTGCCTAATGCTCTAGGGCCAAATTCCATATGCCCTTGAAACCAGGCTAAAGGTTCTCCTTGTGCTAATAACTCTGCAGCATATTCAACCGTATTTTCTAAGCGTTGCCACTTCGGTCGTGCTTTGTGATTTTGACACGCCGCAATACATTCTTCATTGGTATAAGCAGGTCCTAAATACATATGTTCTAATGGCTGAATAACTTCCTTTTGTAATGACGCAACATAGGTTGCTGCACCTATCGCTGTTCCTGCGTCATTTGCAGCCGGTTGAATAAACAATTCTTGTAAATGCGGGACTTGTTGTAATAAACGTTGATTTAATTTTACATTTAAGGCAACACCACCGGCAAAACAAAGTCGCCCGGTTTCACGAATAATATCGCCTAAATAATAATTGACCAACTGCACCACACTTTCTTCTAATAAAGATTGTATGCTTGCAGCGTAATGCACATAAGGCTCATCAATTTCATCGCCAATTCGCATGGGCCCTAACCAATTAACTAATTGGTTACTAAAATAATAAGCGGTATTATTTTGCTTATGACGGCGCAAACCAACGGTATTCACTAAACGTGTATTCACTTTAAAGCCACGACCATCGAATTTTAACAATGGCGATAAATCATAACGCTTGGGATCACCATAAGGTGCCATCCCCATGACCTTGAATTCCCCATCTAACATTTCAAAGCCTAAATATTGCGTCATCGCACCATATAGTCCACCTAACGAATCGGGATCAAAGAATTCTTTTATTTTATGAATATCGCCATTTTCATCCGCATAGCCTAAAAAAGTAGACGCATATTCACCTTTACCATCGACACCTAAAATGGCGCAACGTCCTTTAAAGCCACTTAAATGATACGCACTACTCGCGTGCGTTAAATGATGTTCAACGGGCACAAATTTTGTTTTCTGTAAATCAAACCCTAATTCTTCTAAAAAGTTATTCACTTTTTTGCAATTGCGACGATAATGTCGATTACCATTCAATAACGCATCTAACGCACGATCTGGTGCATACCAATATCGGCTGGCGAAATGCCAACGTGCGGGTGAAAATAATCCAATTTTAGCATAGGGAAAAGAAACAATATCAATATCATCCGGGGTTAAATTCGCTGCTTGTAAACACCAACGAGTAGCTTCTAAAGGTAATTTATTTTTGGCATGTTTATCGCGAATAAAACGCTCTTCTTCAGCAGCAGCAACTAATTTACCATCTATCAACAAGGCAGCAGATGCATCATGTGATACCGCTCCGGATAAGCCTAGAATGTTCATTTTATTCTCCTTGTAGAGCTTCTTTAAATTGTTGCGCTAATGCAGGAACTTCTTGCCAATTCTTAAAAAAACGTTTCAAATCACGATTAAAAGCTCTTCTAAAAAAGAATTGGTTACGATAATAGCGCAGACTATCCAAATCGAGTAAATATAATTCTTGATCATACACCCACAAATTATCTGCTTTCAAATCTCCATGACTCACTCGACTAGATTGCAATGCTTTTAACACACTCGCCGTTTTTTCAATAATGTGCTTGCAGTCCGTCGCATTTTTTGTGGTGAGATAGGTATACAAAGATTCCCCAGGAAGATATTCCATGACAAAATAAGATTGTCTACGTAATGTGCCCCACTTCTTTTGTAAAATACCAATCGGACTTGCGGTAGGAATATGCAAAGCTTGTAACCAATTGGCATTTTGCCAAGAATGCGCCGCACGAGTCATTCTAAAAGCACGCGACACTCCGTGCCACCAAGACTTAATATTATAGCGTTTGATAACCCAATTACTGTCGTCTACTAAATAATGAAATAAAGTGCAAGTTCGGCCTTGCTTTAAGGAAACAAAATCATGCGGTTCTTCAATTTGCGAAAACATGTTTTCGAAGGCTTGTTTCTTATTAGATTTCACAGCATAGTCATAGTCTTTTATACTTCCCACGTTCACATCACTACAAGTCCGCCAAGCTTTACGATAAATATCTGTTTTTAATTGATTTCGTTCTTGCACTAGTTTTTTGTGCAACAGTTTTTGCCAACTAGTGTTAGATAAAAATAACTGGCCTGCTGTTTCACGTAACACTTGCCACAGCACAGCTTGATCAGAAACAGAAAATTCTAATAAAAATTTAGCCAAATTGTTTAATCGTTCGTGAAGAGATAAAGAGCCAGGAAGCAGGTGACGAGTAACGCCCATCCCATCGACCATATAGACGGTAGTGTCTCCCCATAAAATATTATCTAAATGCAAATCACTTTGATAAACGCCTTGTTGGTATAATTTATCTAAATTGTCTATGACTTTTAACAAGTATTGTTTCTTTTCGGCTTGACTCCAAGACGGCCATTGCTGCGAAAATGGCGTAGTATTTTCTAAATAAGACAATACCAGCATAGATCCTTCGCGTAGCACATTGCATTGTAATACTTCGCTGGTAGCGACTCTAGCCGCTTTTAATAAGGACAAGCCTTTTACTTCGCGTCGAGCATGACGGATCCCTTGTTTCTCATAAAATAGTTTTACGATACATTTTTGATTTTTCCACTCTGCTAAAAAAGTGGCGCGTCGCAGTGTCAAATCACGTAATAAGCTATGCAAAATAATAGGCGGTTGCGTCTTATCCCATACCCATGATGTGGGAAAAACCATTTGCTTGGCAAGTAACGCCGTTATCAATTGCTCTGTGGTTACTATCGTTCCTTTATCTTCTTCCATTATAAACTCACCACTCTTTTTCCTTTGTGACGTATCATCGCATTAGCACCTGATAAGTAAGATTTTAGCTTTGATAACTTCTCATTGCTCAGTCCAATCCGCGGTAATGCGTGCATCCACTGACTATGTGCCATAAAGATATGCCCATGCCGTGTTGTCACTGCTGTTTTAAAATGCGCCTTTTTAGCCAATTCGACTTCTCTACTGCCCGCTTCTAATGGCGTACCATAGGGATAAGCAAAATGATTAATGTCAGACTGTAAGTGTTCTTGTAATCGGTTTTTCCCTTGGATAATTTCTTGCCACGCTTCTTCTTGAGACAAATGCGCCAATGCTAAATGATTTTTAGTGTGCGCGCCAATTGTTACCAAAGGATGTTTATTCAGCGTCACCACATCATCCCAAGTCAATAATTCTTGTCGACAATGCGTATCATGACTTAATCCCTTACTAAAAAACAATTGCTCAAATAATTGCGGCTGTTCCATTGAGTTTGTCGTTAAAATGAATTGTTTTAGTGTTTGATGAGCCCGTTCTTTCTGCTCAATACTATCCAGTGGGAAAACATGTGTTTGATTACGCCAATTGATTTGCAAATGATTTTCTTTTGCTAACAATTGTTCTAACAAATCCCACCATAAAACAATAGTATTGTCAGGAAAACAAGTCGTCACATAAACCGTCATGGGCACTTGATAACGTTCACAAATCGGTAGCGCTGTCGTTAAATTATCTTTATAACCATCATCCAATGTTAGTACGGCAAAGCGTTTACCTGTTTTACCATTTTGCATGCGTATTATCATATCGTCTAATGAAATAATATCGTAATCCCATGCCAACAATTGTTCGATTAAAGTTGCAAAATTTTCACTAGAAATATCTAGTCCTCTATTATTCTTTAGCAACCGCGGCTCATCGCGCACACGATGCAGCATAATAATGCATCCATTTCCGCCATAAAACTTTTGTATGATTCGATAAGGCATACGACTATCTCTTTTTACGTAGCTTTTTGGCTACTACTCTGGCAATACGATGCCACATCCGTTTGAGATATTCTCTATCCGTCGATTCCCCAAAATAAGCACGCATAAATCGCCATCTATCTGTCAATTTTAATTCTAGAGAAGCTTTAGCCACACAAGAAACATCTCTTAATAAACGCGATGTAGGAAATATCCAATAACGAGACTGTTCTAAATCAATAACGCTAAACTTGACTTGCTCATCTTCTAAATTTAAAAAAATATGTTTGAATTTAAACGCACAATGTTTAGCCCGATTTTGGTGAATTCGCTTTGTCACATGCGCTAACT
>CBFGYT010000016.1:0-12066 GCA_965653065.1 uncultured bacterium
TACTGGCTTTATAATGAGTGGTTTGAACGTTGTGCGCCAAAATATAGCAGACCGCTCTAATTGTAATGCATGCTTTTTTAAAACTGCTCAACGAATCAAGAAGGATCAACAAGCAAAAACAGCAGCAAGTTCTTCTAATATAACCACATCAACCATTCATGATCGCAACCATGGCCTATCGCCTTGATCTATTATGTCTATTTCTTCCTCGTCACTTTGAGCCTCTAGTTGATCTTGCCTCTCATATACAGGCATCGTAGTATCATCATTCTTAGCACCTCTGAAAAACATGATATTTGTGTGAATAAAAGTACCACTAGCGTCCTGTATCGCAGAAAAACAATCACGGGCTGTAGTTGCAAAAGTTCGTTCGGCATAAAGGGCGTGTATTAATAGAGCGATAAGAAAGAGACACTCAATCGATGGATTAAAAATAAAGCTAAGCAAAAGTATTTTTAAAATACAATGTCCGTTAGCACTTACTTGTGCAAATTGGAATGCTTGACTTTGTAATTCTTGAGCGTGTCTTTCTTGCCTTTGCTGTAGTTCCCTGCGAAAAGCAAATGTTTCTAAATAATTGAGATCAACATTTTGATTGTGAAATGTTTCTTTACGTAATTCTGAAACATATGATAATAGTTGCTGTTCATCCAAAACACTATAATCAAGAAAAGTTTTAACTAATCCCCAGCTTGCAGCCAGACTACAAGCAGACATAAGTGTTTGTAGTTTAGGTTGAGAACCTAACCGCGCAAGTTCTTTAACTGCTTCAGCATTATTTTGCCTAAATGCTATCTCAATATGCGTTGTTAAGTTAGCATCATGTAGTAAGATATATTGCATCATGATTTTATGATTATTAAAATGTATTGCAACTGCTAACAAATCGTAGCCTAAAAATGCTTGTGGCAATTTCGACAACTCAATGTCATCTTGCGATAAGACTTTATCGTCAATTTTGTCTTGAATGACTCTCATTAGTTCTTGACTGATATGATTCAATACGCATTGCTGTACACAATAAAATAAGGCAAGTAGAAAATCTCGTGGCTGGTGATGATGTTCTGCATGAAGTAAAATAGCAGTTAATGCCCGCCAATGACCATTCTTTGCTGCATAAACAATACTAAGACTATCCTCCATGTGTCTATTCTGATCCAAACAAATTGGTAATAATACATTGATAGCTGGAACATTATCTTGATTCACAGCATGTTTCAACATAGTTGCGTAGTACGTATGTCGAGTAGCATGATTTATCTTACCTTGCTGTTCAAAATGCAGTAGTATAAATATACATTCCCAGCCTAGCTGAGTGTTTGCTTTTGCTATTTTACACAGTAGTTGAAAGTCACTGTCCTTAAGATCAGGGAGTCTGTCTCCTTCAAGCAGTACTCTAGTTGTCTCTGGCTTGCTATTAGTTATAGCCAGTCTAAATGGTGTTAGATTGGTTGCGGATAGATGATCTAAATTACTACCTTTCTCAAGTAATAGCCTAACAAATTCTTGAGGCGCATTTAATGCAATAGCAAAAAATAATGGGCTGAATCCAATAATATCTTCTGGTACAGGTTGAATATGATTTTCACCTCTAGCATCAATAACAGCTTCTCGATAACTCCTCTCAAGCACTTTATTAGGGCTAACATCACGTCTAAGGAGCCGTTCAGCTAAATCAAACCGACCAACTCGGCATAACCGCAAGAGTACATCTGCTGCAGCGTCCATTCCAGAGTTGAACTCAAACTCTAAGAAAACATTAATTAGCTCAAAAAATCCTAGCTGTGATACCTTTTGCCAAGGCGTAAAACCATTCTGTATATAGGTTTGACTTGCACCTTTACTCAAAAGATAACGAACTTGCTCTGGTTTGTTTTGGCAAATGGCCAAGTGAAGAAGCTCACCTAATAAGTTTCTCGGAAGATCTTGTTCGGCTTCAATAGTCCAATTTAAAAAGTCTTGTACTGCAGACCATTGACCATTAGTTGCATCGGCAATTACATAACTGTAACTTTTTGGAAACGCTCTCGCTCCAGCACCGAGCAAATGTGGAATAATGCTGCGATTAGGGCAACTAAATGCTAACTGTATCGGATACAAATTTTGCGCACATGCTTGGTTGAAATCCGCTCTGTTTTGCCTGACTTTATCCAATAATGTTTTATCCTGGTGCCATTGCACTATTGCTTCATGCAATATCGTATGATTATTTTGTGCTGAGACAACTGACACATCCGCATTTGCATCAATCAAGCCCTTAGCTAAACTCAATTGACCTTGTTCAGCGACGATAATTGCAGCAAGCCCGTAGTCATCTCGATGATTCTGCGTTGGATATTGTGCAAACAGGTTAAGTATATCCCATTGCTGATGGGTTGCAGCATGTACAACCGGCGCAAGATTACCTATTTTTGCTTGTTGGGGGGCATTCTTTTGTAGTAAGTACTCAACTATGTGAACATTGTTTTGTTCAACGGCAATCGCTAGTAACTGCGAGAAACCACTGTTAATATTATTTTTTTTATATCGACCAAAATGTCGATGATTTAAGATCATATTGTCCAAATACAAGAGCACCCAATCCCAATGTTCCCCTTTCGCATCAGATATCATAAGCTCTGGACTGATTATACCCCCCTTTTTTAAATACTGTTTCATTCGCTCTTTGTCATTAGTTTTGCGAAAATGGGTTGCAACCACATGATTGAAATCACTTGATAGGAAGAATTGACATAGAGAAAATCTAACTGTTGGAATTTCATGAAGGACTGCATCCAATAATGGGCCATTTCCCGAGCAGAGAATGTTCACCAAAGACACATAGGGGAGATCGTTTTGGGGTATTAGTTTTAGTAGTGACAAAGCAAGATCAAATTGCTTTGCTTCTAGCAACTTAGATATTACACATGAAAACTGCCTAGTATTTTCTGGATAGTTATATTTTGAAAAAACTTTTACTAGCGACCATTTTTGTTGCATAACTGCAAGCTCTAGGGGGTATACTTTTTGTGTATCAGTATGAGCTTCAAATCTTCGCTCTAGAAGAGCTTCAAGAATTCCTGCATTATTATTGTCTACTGCATAATGCATGGCTCCCCACTCATACCACCATGAAGATTCGACTCTATACCACTTTTTATCTTCATCACTTAACGAATTCCAATCAGAAAAGAATTTGTTTATAGAGTTGGTATTAACGTTACTACGTACATTATCCAAAAAATTCGATGCTATTTTCATTATGTTATGTCCGTTTATTAAAATATTTTCGGCCATATTAGCAAACAGCATCCAAGGTAAAATACCTGACTCAGCAAGTTGTTTTCATTAATATATTGGGTTGGCTGACATTTTCTAAGACTAGGTTTATTCGCTTGAAAAATGTTATTGAGAACAGTCACTTATCATTAGAATTGTATTAACCGGGCAGCAACCTTATTAGCCAGACAGGATATTTTCCAATATATTGAAAGTTATTATAATCGAAGAAGAATACACTCTTCTATAGACTATAAAACACCTTATGAAGTAGAATGTGCTGCTGGGTTCTAATAACAGAGTGTCCAGAGAAACGAGGGAAGACCATAGGTCCAGCTTTAGCATGCTTAGAAAATGCTTCCAGCTTTGAGTCTAAAGAATACAACATGATATTCCAGAAGAAGAAGATCTATTTTGTTCTTGCTCTTCTGCTCGTCTAGTTTGTTCAGCACTTATCGCTAGTGCATTCTGACGTATCTGCGCCATCCTGGCTTCCGTAATGGGCTCACCTCGCGCTAGACAATCCTTTACGCTGTTTACCATTAATTCAGCTACTTGTTGCCCAGAAAAGAAATTGTAGCTGAATGTCTCTCTGGATATATCTTCTGGGGGACATATTTTATTTGGATGCTTTATAACTTTGTCTAATACTCCACCGACTGATGTTGGCATGCTGAAAGCGGTATGTAATGACTAAAATCTAGATATTTTTTAGTTAAGCAAAAAATCAGCGAATATCAAAATTACGTAATTACTATTAATTTTGTAGTTCGTATATTCAAAATCACCTCGGCGAGACTAACTTTTCCAGCAGCGCTTTCTGCAGATTTCCACCGCATCTAGCGCTGATTTATTAGGGCAGACCCTTTCTGAAGTTCCAGGCGATAACCTTGTGATTCACTAGCAGAATCTTCAATACAATCCTTTTTCCTGCAATATCGCCAGAGACCATATCCAGCAAGAAATAAGCTTATTCCGCCGACTATAGTAGCTGCCGTTACCGCATAAAAGTCCACTTCCATAGTAACTGGTTCTTGATTAGTTGCGGATAAAGTAAATGACATCGTTATCTCTTTTATTTACCTTTGCTGATATCTATACTCTTGTGTTTCACCACCATAACCGTAGGCAGTCGCACGTACATCCTGCACATATACATAGCTCTCTTCGTGTATATCACCCAATATCTGAGAAAATGCTTCAAATACGGCTTTTATATACTCCGCCTTTTCAGCCTTAGTGTTAGTTTCATCTGTTATTTTTATATCCATATAAAATCCTTTTTTATTTTGCGCTGCTAAAGACTCTCCACCAACACTCCAATCTTCAGGATGAATATATTCTACTAAAACAACTGTAACATTTGGATTTTTATTTAGAATAGTCGTTGTTAAGTTTATTAATGTATCCGAAATCGTTCTAGTAAGTTGTGTCGATCGTTCTGCACAGACTTTAACATTTAAAATAGGCATACTTTATTCTCCTACAGTATTGATATATTGCCATGCGTGTAACATTAGATATATAAAAATAAATCTCTTCTGAAGTTCATATTATAACACAGTTATCCATATAATTGAGATATAAATAAACTTCACTCTTGCCTGAATATTCATAATTTTAAACCATTACTCTTCACTGGCGAAGCCGCCCACATTGGTTCGCGCCCTGCTCCTTGCGCTACCTTATCTATAAAAGAAAGACTCGTAAGAAGTAGCACTTTGTCTAAATTATCATATTTTTCAATTTCTTCATTTAACAGTGGAACATCGTCTTCGGCATAGTGCCACATTACAGTTCCATTCCCCTCAGTTGCCATAAGAATGTCATTTGCAATTTCTGTCACTTCTCGTTGATCGCTAGGCTGTGTATGTAATATCGGTTCACCGTTATCTAATAGTCTAGGATGACTTTGTTTTCCCCATGGTGGAATGGCGACTTGAGCCAATAAGGTTGTGATGTCTGCTGCTATAGGCTGATCTTTATCCCAGATGGTTACATGTGACCATAGTATCTGTCTTGGATGGCGTTGTTTCAACTTTTCTAAATAGAGGGTATCAAAGCTACTTGTTACATCATACGCGATAATTAAACTTGTTTCATTTAGCTCCTCATCTACCCAAGGCTTTAACGGTAATTGAAAATATTCTGCTGCTGCATGCGCTAATATATCAGAGCTTCTGTCTCCCAGCGAATAAATACAGGTAGGCGATATGCCAGCTTTTTCAAGGTTATTTTTCAAATATTGAATTCCCATAAGGCAATTTTTATAGCCTTCTTGCAGAACCCCATATCGTCCATACATAGCATTTTCATAACCATAGGGTGATACATGCATTAATATGCCCCCTGTAATGATATAGTGCCAAAATTGCAAATCATTAGTATCAATCGATTCATAATTTTCGATAGCGTCAAAGCGCTCAATCATTCTTCGAATACGCTCTGCCATTTTTATTTCAATATTATCATTTGCAAGAAATTGGTGACGCATTTTTTTGGCCGTATTGATATCGCCACACATAATAGAATTAATTGCCAGTAAATACTGACACATAAAATTCGTTTCTAGTAATCGAGGCTGCTCCTTTAGTATTTTGCAAGCTTGCTCAAATTCCCCCATGGTCTCAAGGCAATAAACCAGCTCTGTTATCAACCGTGGGTATTGTTCATGCTGTTCAAAATTACTTATGGCATAGCTCAACACAGTAGCTGCCATACTATGTAAATTAGCTTCACCTAATTGATAGCCGAGTTGATAAAGCATGTTAATGCGGTTAGTCTTTTCAACAGCCGCCATAGCAACTTCAGCAAGCTCTTTTCGTCCTAAAAAATTCATCACTTTAGCAAGTAATTTTATGGCATCTATGAATTCAGCATCACTGTCAAATGTCCCAGGATAGTTAAACATGACACCGACTTTAGCGGCGGCATTTTCAAAATCATTAGCGCTTATTAGCTCTAAAACTGTTTGCTTGCTTGTGACATAACGATAGCTCATCTCTTTATTTATAAAACAAATAATTCTAGCTTTTGCTGCGTTAAAATTCATGGCTTAGAAATTCCTCATATATTAGTCTATAAAGAATACCCTAAAATGCTACGGTAAGTAAATACCGCTACTTCCTTTTAAACCCTATATACTGAAAATGCAAATGCTTTTTATCTATCGACGCATTAGTTTCTCGGACAAAAATAGGTCTATAGCTTGCTGAGAACGTACCAAAAGATTTAACAACCGCTGCCATTTGACTACCAGATTTATATATTTTTATCCCTGAAATATTCCTGGAGTTAAGCGATAACCAATTACCACCTTGCATGACTTTTATTAAGCAATCTACCGCATGATCATTTCTAACTTGTTGACGCAGTTTCTCTATGCCAAAAAAACTAAAAGATACATTAGGGAGCTTCTTAACTTTTACATCCATTACAGCCTCTGTGCAACTATCCTCGTTTTTGGGTGGTCGCTCTTTACGCGTATCTGCTAATGTCACTACTTCTTTTATTTCTCTCTCTCTATTCTCAGAATGACTTCGATCTGGGCGTCGCGGGACAGAACTTGAATTAACCATTTCACTTCTTTGTCTATAATCAGGTTGTTTAGGCTCAAGCATAGGCGCTTTTGGGCATTTATCGAGTTCTTCCTCCTTTTTTATTTTAATAAATTGAGCAAAGAAGTCAGAAACATTTAAAACAACAATATTAGTTTCATCGTTATTTATATTAACGACCACATTGCTAAATAGCCTCGTGATTTTTTCTTGTATAGTATCGTCTTCCTTGCTCATAGCTAAAAAAGAAAGGAATAACTTTTGATTTTGATTCGTAGCAAACGAGTAAACCCAATTCAATCCTGTTTTTTGATTGAAGGTTTCTAAGATATGAGGTATAAATTCGCCATGAGATGCTATGGTTGCACGAAATTGCAATCGACAAAGCAGCACATCTTGAAACTTAACCAGATCACCCTCTCTATGCAATGTACTATCACTCGACATACCAAAAATTCTAATTATATTTTTCTCATTAGGCACTTGATAAGCAACTATTCCCAAAATATCTAATATAAACAAGACTTCTTTGAGAGCAATTTTCCATGACAACCTCATTTCCTTTGTATCCAAATCATCCTCATCATCTTGAATAATAATCTGTTTATTGGTGCTGCCTATTTCTAATATTTTTCGCGCATCATTTTTTTTAATCTCTATATTGCCAATAGATCTTAGCAGCGTTCTAACAATCTTTGTGACATGAAGATATTCTCTACTATTAATTTCAGACATTCTATCAATTAGAATCTTCTCTAAAGGAAGCAGCAATAAAAAACGCATAAAAACTGCAAAAAATGCCTCATTTATTCGATGGTTCTCACTCTCAATATTGCTTTTCTCTCCTAATAAAAAATACTCAAAACAAAAACTAAAGAAATAGGATATGACAAATACAAAAACAAATGTGGGAAATGGATTCTTCGGGATAAAACTCTCGCTCAGCTTATTATGCAACACCCCAATTTCATCTTTAACCCCACGGATCTTTTCATGTATGTGCTCCTCGTCGTAACATTCGATTTTGAATACGGAATCATATAATTCGTCTGTAAATACTTGTCTTGCTGGAGTTAACATCATAGCTGGCATATTTGTAATAACCATGCTGAATGCCCCTATTAGCATTCTAAGGTAAACGGGGGTGTTTTTATCAACCAAATTAAAGTGTAGACCTAGCGCTTTTATTACCTCAGCAAGAGATGTCGATCCAATAGATACTGCAGCATGCACCCATAACTGCGCCTCGTTTTGCTTTAACAATGAAAGTTCGTGACGCTTATGCCTTAACTCTTCTAACTGTAACAAAAAATCTGTAGATAGCGTTACTTTTGCTTCATCAGAATCTGGCTTAACTGCTATTAGCGGTTTATGCCCAGACCTCTGTTCTTTTCTTTTATCACTGTATCTACCCATATTACCCTCAGTCTATTTTTGATCATTACCGTCGACTCTTTGCAAACACTATTTTTTATATAGAGCATTATTTTACCATAAAAAAAGAATAAAATATAACCATATTACTTTATAATCTTTGCCAGTTTATGACCCTGTACTTTTTCTATCTTTGGCCATTAGAGCACTAAAATTTGATGAAAAAATGCTTGTGAAAAAATGCGCAGATTTTGTATCTGATTGATAAATATATCTTTTAATTTTGTGAAAGGCCGAATCCCGAGATATATTAAATACGCTGACTACCTAATTATTAGACTTTTATAGGATTTTTTGCTGATTTCGGTAATTAATGCGGTTCAATGCTTGCGTAGATAACTACGCAAGCATTTTCGATCATTCTTGCTCGTGCTCAATAACAGTCGCGTCATTGGGAATAGAGGTCGTATGCAAATCATCATCGACTACATCTATTTTAGCAATGCCGCCCTGAGCCAAAACACCGAAAAGCATTTCATCGGCTAATGGCTTTTTAATTTTCTCTTGAATGAGTCGTGCCATAGGGCGAGCGCCCATCTTTTCATCGTAGCCATGTATCGCTAACCAATGTTTAGCCTTAGCATCTACTTTTAATTTAATCTTACGTTCTTCTAATTGAACTTCTAATTCCATTAATAGTTTATTGACTACACTTTCTATCGTTGTCATATCCAATGCTTTAAATTGAATCACCGAGTCTAAACGATTTCTAAATTCCGGCGTGAAAATACGTTTGACTGCTTGCATAGCATCGGTTTTTTGATCTTGCTCCACAAAACCCATACTATTTTTTGATAGATCTTCCGCGCCCGCATTGGTTGTCATGATTAAAATAACATTGCGGAAATTAGCTTTACGACCATTGGTATCCGTTAAAGTACCATGGTCCATCACTTGAAGTAATAAGTTATATACATCGGGATGCGCTTTTTCGATTTCATCTAATAGCACCACGGAATATGGATGACGTGTCACCGCTTCGGTTAACAATCCACCTTCGTCATATCCCACATAGCCGGGAGGTGCACCAATTAAACGTGATACGGTGTGCTTTTCCATATATTCTGACATATCAAAGCGAATTAATTCGACTCCCATCAATGCTGCTAAGCGACGCGTGACTTCTGTTTTACCCACCCCAGTAGGACCGGCAAATAAGAAGCAGCCTACGGGTTTATCTACTTCGCGTAATCCGGCACGCGATAATTTAATCGCCGCACCCAATGCATCAATTGCTTCATCTTGACCAAAGATCATCATCTTTAAATCCCGCACTAAACCACGCAATACTTCTTTATCGGAAGTAGATACGGTTTTGGTGGGCACATGAGCCATTTTAGCAACCACTTGCTCAATTTCAGTGGAATTAATGATACGCTTTTTACGTGTATCGCCTTGTAGTGCTTGATGCGCGCCGGCTTCATCGACAATATCAATGGCTTTATCAGGCAAAAAGCGATCGGTAATAAAACGCGCCGACAATTCTGCAGCTGCACGCAAAGCTTTTAAGGAATAGCGAATACCATGGTGGAATTCGAATTTGCGACGTAATCCTTTTAAGATTTGATAGGTTTGTTCTACAGTGGGTTCGTTGATATCGATGCGTTGAAAACGTCTTGCCAAAGCATGGTCTTTTTCAAAAATACCGCGATATTCTTGATACGTCGTAGCGCCTATGCATTTCAAATTGCCTGAAGTCAACAAAGGTTTAATTAAATTTGAAGCATCCATCACACCGCCCGATGCTGCACCCGCACCAATAATGGTATGAATTTCATCGATAAATAAAATAGCACCAGGTTGTTCACTTAATTCTTGTACCAATTGTTTAAAGCGTTTTTCAAAATCACCACGATACTTGGTACCTGCTAATAAATTCCCTAAATCCAATGCATACACCGTGCAATGACTGATGACTTGGGGCACTTTATTTTCAACAATTAATTTTGCCAATCCTTCCGCAATCGCTGTCTTACCAACACCCGCTTCGCCCACCAACAATGGATTATTTTTACGTCTACGACATAGTGCTTGTATGGTTAATTCTATTTCTTCTTCACGACCAATGAGTGGATCGATCTTACCTGTCATCGCTAATACATTAAGATTATTGGTATAAGCTTCTAATGCGGTTTCTCCAGCTAAGCCCCCTTCTTCTTCTGCCAATGAAGGATGTGGCATTTCCGAAGCTTTAAATTGCGATGGGAATTCTTGTAATTTGGATGCGCCTTGATTGATATAATTCACCACATCTAAGCGATTCACATGTGCGCTTTTTAAGATTTGCACTGCCTCACTGTCGGGCTCGCTAAAAATCGCTGCTAACACATTAGCGCCATCGACTTCGCTACGGCCAGAGGATTGCACATGAAATACCGCACGTTGCAATACACGCTTAAATCCTAATGTGGTTTGTGTTTCTTGCTTATCATCAATGAATGAATGGCTAGGCATTTTATCTAAAGCATCGCACAATAGAAAATGTATTTGATTAACATCGGCGCCACAAGCCAATAGCACATCTAATGCTGATGCATTTTTTAATAATGCAAACAACAAGTGTTCTACAGTAATATATTCGTGCGCGCGCTCTTTCGCCTCTTTAAAGGCCTGGTTTAGCGTAATTTCTAATTCACGACTCAACATGGTGTCACCCTCCAACTGATGGGTTATCCGTAAACCCAGTACTATAGAGTACTTTTATTTTTTCACTCCCCTTGCTATAACCTTAGCTGAAAAATAAAGAAATTGCTGCTTTTTCTGCAAAATCCTTTAAATATGGTTACTAAGAATACAAAAAACATGTGGTGAAGTTAAAAGTGTTCTATTAATGTCCTATTACATTATAATTTTGAATATCCTCGTTATGCTGATGCTATAAAGATCTCATGTTTTAATGGCGAACAATATATACCTATCTTACTTCGAAATGCGAGTTTAACGACCGTCATTGCGAGGAGCGAAGCTTTGTTGCAATCCAGAGACTAGCGCGCAGATCTGTTGTACATTCACTGGATTGCTTCGCAAGCTCACAATGACGACTGTCAAGCTCTATGGCAAATCTTGCATTTAAAAGTAAAATAAATACCTATGCATTAAAATTGCATATACCTAATAATAGCATCGCCAAACTCAGACGTAGACAATTCTTTAGCACCCGGTAATAACCGCGCCAGATCATAGGTAACATTTTTACTACTAATAGCGCCTTCTACTCCTTTAATAACTAAATCGGCAGCATCATTCCACCCCAAATGGCGTAACATCATTTCTGCCGATAAAATCAATGATCCTGGATTCACTTTGTTCTGCCCAGCATATTTAGGTGCTGTACCGTGCGTTGCTTCAAAAATAGCGGCATTTTCGCCGATATTTGCACCGGGTGCTATGCCAATCCCGCCAACTTGGGCTGCTAGAGCATCCGAAATATAGTCACCATTTAAATTTAAAGTTGCAATAACGCTATATTCTTCGGGACGCAGTAAAATTTGTTGTAAAAAGGCATCTGCAATCACATCTTTAATGACGATGGTATTGCCTGTTTTAGGATTACGGATGGCATGCCATGGCCCTTTATCAATAGGCGTAGCCATAAATTCATCTCTGGCTAAAGCATATCCCCAATCACGGAATGCGCCTTCGGTGTATTTCATGATATTGCCTTTGTGCACCAAAGTTACAGAAGGCTTATCATGCTCAATCGCATATTGTATGGCTTTACGTACTAACCGTCGCGTGCCTTCCATAGACACGGGCTTAACACCAATACCACACAAATGTGGGAAACGGATTTTACTCACACCCATTTCTTTTTCTA
>CBFGYT010000017.1:0-12006 GCA_965653065.1 uncultured bacterium
GAATAGCCCACAGATCGGTAGATTATTCACTGAATTGCCACGTCGCTTCGCTCCTCGCAATGACGGTTACTAACTGTGGTAACTAAACCTCACATCTTTAAGTGTTTTGGATATATATGTTATTGAACATCAGGAGTAATTATGGATAAGATTATTTGTGCTGGGAAGAACTATTTAGATCATGCGATTGAAATGAAAGATGCCATCCCAGAAAAACCTGTATTATTCTTAAAGCCGCCGAGTACTTTAGTCAGCTGTTCTGAATGGAGTAAATCTTATGATTTACATTTACCAAAGAATATAACACCTGGCGACATCCATTACGAATGTGAATTAGTATTTCTCATTTCAAAAGACGGCTATTGTTTCTCGCCACAAGAAGCCAAAGAAGCCTTATCGCATGTCACTATAGGATTAGATTTAACCAATCGTACTTTGCAAAAACAAGCAAAAGAGGCAGGCGGCCCTTGGGAAGTTGGCAAAGTATTTCCGGAAGCAACGGTTATTGGGCCATGGTTACCTTATGACAATGGAAACGCATTGTCTTTTTCTTATAGTGTCAATAACGAAGTAAGACAACAAAGCACTAGTAGCAGCATGCGACTTAATCCCATTGAGCTTTTAGTCTATGCCAGCCACTATTTTCCGATTTGTAAAGGCGATGTATTATTTACCGGGACGCCTGCAGGTGTAGATGCTATTATGCTAGGCGATAGAGGCAAGTTGCAATTGCAAAATTATGAGTATACAGTGCAATGGTAAGTGTATTCTCAGAATGTGAAGTTTAATGCGGAACATGAGCGTCTTCATTGCGAGCAAGCGACGCAATCCAGGAGAATAGCCCACAGATCTGTGATAAATTCACTGGATTGTAACAAAGCTACGCTCCTCGCAATGACGACTTTCATGTTTCAATGTTAAATCTGGAATTTCCAAGTGCGTTTGGTATAGATATAGCCAAGAAATTGGTTTTTAACTTGCCTTACTCATCTGTTTTCTCTGAGTACTCACACCATTGTCTAATCAAACACTCACTGCATTTAGGCTTTCTGGCCACACACACATACCGGCCATGTAATATTAGCCAATGATGTGCATCGTGAAGATATTGCTTAGGCACGATTTGTAGTAAATCTTTTTCAACTGCCAAAGGCGTTTTACCTGTTGAAAACCCAATACGATTGGCGACGCGAAAAATGTGTGTATCGACGGCGATCGTGGGTTCGCCAAATGCGGTGTTTAAAATAACATTGGCCGTTTTACGGCCCACGCCAGGCAAGGCTTCCAAGGCTTCTCGATTATTGGGTACTTGGCTATGGTGAAGTTCTATTAACAACGCACATGTCTTGATAATATTCTTAGCTTTGCTTTGGTAAAGCCCTATACTCTTAATATAATCAATTAATCCTGTTTCACCTAATTGTAAAATCGCTTGTGGTGTATTGGCGATAGGATATAACTTTGCCGTTGCTTTATTCACACTGACGTCTGTGGCTTGTGCGGATAAAATCACGGCAATCAATAATTCAAACGGGGTGCTGTAAATCAGTTCGGTCGTTGGTTTAGAATTATGTTTAGCGAAAGTTTCAAAAATGTGTTCAACTTTAGTCGCATCCATGATCGCGCTCCTTTTTCTTAGCCAATACACGCTCTTTGGCTTTGGCAATATAATCTTGTTGTGCTGTGATAGATAAAGGGGCTTCTATTTTCTTTTCTTTCTGTTGTAATCGTTTGTTCTTTTGTTGATAATGCGTGCGTGCTTTTGCAGCTAATGTCTCCGGCGTTTCTAATGCCTGAGTCGCTACCATGCGAATACAATCCGTAGGGCAGGGTAATACACATAACTCACATCCGGTACAAATATCGGGTAACACGGTATGCATGGTTTTACTGCTGCCCACAATCGCATCAACCGGGCACGCTTTAATACATTTCATGCAGCCTATGCAATAGTCTTCATCTATCACCGCCACACTAGGAGAGCGATAGCGTTCGCTGACAATGGCGCGATAAGGTTCGGCTTCTATTGCCATTACTTTTGCTAATGCTTCTAATGTTTTTATGCCACCCGGCGCACATTGTGCAATGTCTGTCTCGCCAGCGACGATTGCTTTTGCATAAGGAAGACAGGCGGCATAACCACATTGTTGACATTGTGTCTGTGGTAATAATGCATCGATGTCTTCCGCCGTTACTTTCATTATTTTACCAGCCATTGTTCTATTTGTTTTTCTTCAATGCGCGTTAACAGCGGCGAGAAGGGTTTTATTTCATGATTCAATAAGGGCGTTGTAATATCTTGCCATTGCAATGGTTTTATTTGTAGAAAGTCTTCAACTCTGGCAGCCAACTCCGGCATAATCGGTTTTAAATAAATTGTCAAGATACGAAATAAATTTAAGGCTAAAGTGGAGATTTCATGGAGTAATACACAAGCGCCTTGTTCTTTAGCCACTTGCCAAGGTTTTTCGATAGCAATCCATTCATTGGCTTTATCTGCTAAAGCCGTAATTTCACGCACCACGTGTGCACTGTTTCTCTTCTCATAGAGTGTGGCAATCGTCTCTTGTTTGTTAATAAACTCTTGCCATAATCCAGTTTGATCCATGTTGGCGGCTAATTTGTTATTGAAAAATTTACCAATAAAACTGGCCGTGCGCGCGGCGATATTGATAATTTTACCCACCAAGTCGGAATTGACGCGCAACATAAAATCTTGAAAATTCAAATCTAAATCCTCCACGCTGCCATTTAATTTGCTGGCAAAATAATAGCGTAAGTATTCGGGATTTAATTTTTCTAAATATTCTCTAGCGGTAATAAAGGTACCGCGCGATTTTGACATTTTTTCACCATTCACCGTTACAAAGCCATGTACGAAAACTGCGTTAGGTAAGCGATGCTTGCTACCGTGCAACATTGCTGGCCAAAAGAGTGTATGAAAATAGACAATGTCTTTACCGATAAAATGATATAACTCGCTTTGACTTCCTTCTTGCCAAAACTCATCAAATTGACAAGCGGGATTTCGGCTACAAAATTCTTGAAAACTAGCCATATAGCCTATAGGCGCATCTAACCATACATAAAAATACTTATTGTCTTCGCCCGGAATTTTAAAACCAAAGTAGGGCGCATCGCGGCTGATATCCCAGGTTTGTAAGCCGCTGTCAAACCATTCTTGCAGTTTATTTTGCACTTCTTTGGCCACATGGGCTTCGCTTAACCAAGTTTTTAAGAAGGTTTCATAGCGAGGTAGGTCAAAAAATAAATGTTCGCTAGCGCGTGTTTCAGGGGTTGCGCCGGATAACACTGATTTAGAGTTGAGCAAATCACCGGCATTATAAGTAGCACCACAGACTTCACAATTATCGCCGTATTGATCGGCACTATTGCATTTTGGACAATTTCCTTTCACATAGCGGTCAGGCAAAAACATTTGTTTTACGGGATCATATGGTTGATGAATCGTTTTAGCGATAATTGCACCCTCATCTTTCAATTTTTGGTAAATATTGCTTACTAACGCTTCATTTTCGCGAGAGTGGGTACTATAAAAGTTATCATAGCCAATACCAAACCCTTGCAAGTCATGTAATTGTTCTTTGCGCATTTTCTCAACAAAATCAGCAGGGCTTATGCCTTGCTTTTCTGCTTGGATCATAATAGGAGTACCATGCGCATCGCTGCCACTAATAAAATAGCAGCGGTTACCACGTAGTTTTTGAAATCGCACCCAAATGTCGGCTTCAATAGCTTCTAAAATGTGGCCTAGATGGATGGTGCCATTAGCATAGAGGAGAGCGGTTGTCACTATCATAGTACGGGGTTGGTTATTCATTTTATTCTCACAAGCTGATTAAATTTTAAGAGGTTATGCTTTAACTGTGAAATTTGCTTAAGTGAATATGCTTAAATCAAGCACATAATGTCATCCTTACACACGCGAGGATCCAGTGAAAATACGCAGTTCGTACGCTATTCCTGGATCCCCGCGTGCGCGGGGATGACAATTTCACGTTAATGCATTCACTTTCTCTAAACAGGAGTCACCCTGTGTAATCGAATGCATTAATAACGCATAAGCCATAACGTATCATTTTAACACAGGTCTAATACTGCCGAAAGTGGGGCACAGCAGCGATGCTGTCATAGATTTCATCCATCCCGGTGGCGATATATTGACCGGCTTGCTGTACTTTTTGCTGCCAGAAAGGTGTTTCTTCAGCAGGCAATTCCGATCCTTTGTGCTCTGCAGTTAATTTTCGATGCGTCAAATTGAGTGCCGGTTGTGGATCATCATCAACAGCGGGTTTTGGTTTTTTCTCATGAAAACGCAATTGTCCAAAGGTATTGTCTTGATGACAAGCATATTTATTCACTTCAAACATCACGTTAAAGCAAATATAATCTGCATTGTCGCCCAATCGTGACACGGGGGTATTACTTTCTGTGGCTACAAGTTGAAATGCATTACCATAAAGTGCTCTACACGCATGTGCTAACATCGGTAAAGTCAAACCATACACATTTCTGAGATAATTTAACTTAAAAAACTCTAATTGTGTGAGCGCATTATGTAATTGGAAATTGACTGCTTCTTTATCTTCCGGTGCATGATTTACTTTGTGTTTTAATGTTTGAATATCCATTTGTAATGTGCTGTAGTAAATCATTTCATTTTGAGTGAAAGCACTAACATCAATAAACACCATAGTCAAAAACAAATTATAAAATAGCGCAAACGGTGGCATTTGTTTTTCAATGATTTCACCGCTTTTAGTTGCCATACGTCTATGAGTCAATGTGCGCTTTGTTGCCGGAGAAAGACTGTCAAAAATAGAATACAAAAACTTTTGTCGATCGATTCTTGCTGGCATTTTTTTAAAGATAGCCCTTAATAAAGCAACAGAGATTTCAGAGCGGCGTAAGAAGTTTTCTTGACCATCGGCAGCAGGATGCAAAATATCATAGTCTAATGCACAGACTAACAGTCTTCTTTTTAACTCAAGATTTGACTCTTGTTGTAGTAAAGAAGTTAACAAGTTTCTTTTATCGTTCCCCGCTAGAGTTCGATAGTGTGTAAACGATGGAATAAATTTATTGGATGGATCAGTCATGATGGTGCTCCTAAGTGATTGTTGATAGTAAATTCACTCGGGGGAGCAAAATGCAGTGAAGATATAATTTATTGTAGCATTAAATTTTAATATTGCAAGGATGATTTATTAAATGCGCATTAATTTAATTGCTTGATTTACACACAAGAATAATGTAATACTTACTTGATTATCGAGCAATCAATGTTTAAGGATAAATATGAAAACTATTACGCAAGCGCAATTAGATGAACTATTAGATAGATATTATAATAGTGGGGATTATCGTAGATCTCTGACAATATCAGAAGCGAGAAATAGATTCTGGTCTGGCGGTCATTTCGGCTCTGATGACAATGGTAGATCTTTGGGTTCTGAAAAAAAATTTGATTTTTCTAAAATGTTACAAGACAATGGATATTGCAAGACATTATCTAATATAAATTTGAGCAAGAGAACATTAACCAATATAAATTTTAAGGATATAACATTTCAGAGTTGTGATTTTCGAAATACAGATTTCCAGTATTCATGTTTTCCTGGTGCAAACTTTCACGATGTAAAAGTAGGTGCAAATCAAGATACGCATCCAGGCACTACGGATGAAAGGTTAAAAAAATATATAAGGACGCAAGCTGAGAAAGGCCGCTCTACTAAAAAGCAACTAACATTAGTATTTGCCACCCATTTTAACGCAAATGGCAATGGAGAGAAAAGAGGCAGAGGCGATGATGATGACCATAGTAATAGTAATAGTAATAGTAAACGTAGACGTTGTGCTCCCGGCGCTTCTTCAGATGAGTAATATCAAATTCTAAAGGGACTCTATATTATGTCCATACAAACAGCTTACGCAAAAAAACTATTATCTGCCAACGACGCAGCCAACCTATTACCCAAAGTTGGTAACATTGGTATTGGCATGGCCGTGAGTGCGCCACCGGCATTATTGCGAGCGATAGAAAAGCGCGTTATCGCAAAAGAGATTGAGAAATTAAATCTATATTATTTACATTCTGCTAGTCCTTTGTGCAGTACTTTATTAAAGTACGATTACATGGATAGAATTAAACCGCATCCATTTTTTATGGGACAAGCAGAGCGAGATTTAATTCAGCAAGGTATACAAGAGCAGCGGCGTGTGATATTTTTTATGCCCAGCCATTTTAGTGAAGTCCCCAAAATTATAGAACAACATATAGAATTAGATACGTTTATTATGACAGTATCGCCTATGGATAAAGGCGGTTATTTTAGTTGTGGCACCAACAGCGATTATACGATCCCTGCTGCACGATTCGCAAAAAAAATTAATTGTCGAAGTGAATCATCACATGCCTAGAGCATTTGGCAACTGTAGCATTCATTTAAACGAAGTCGATGCGATTATTGAGCACGATGAGCCTTTGTGTGAAGTTCCGGCAAAAGAAGTAGGGGAGATCGACAAAGAAATTGCCAAACAAATTTTGCATTTAGTAGAGGATAGAGCGACGCTACAATTTGGTATAGGAGCCTTACCCAATGCGGTGTGCGCAGCCTTAATGGCGCATCAAGATTTAGGATTGCATACAGAGCTCATGACGCCAGGAATTGTTGCGCTTATTCAAAGTGGTGCCATCACCAATCGGTTTAAAAAAATTAATACGCATAAAAGTATTTATACATTCGCATTGGGCGATAAAGCGATGTATGATTTCTTAAATGATAATTCTGGTATGGAATGCTATCCGGTAGATTATGTTAACGATCCTTACGTTATTGCTAAAAATGATAATATGACTTCTATTAATAGTTTTGTGCAAGCTGATTTTTTCGGACAAATCAATGCCGAAGTGGTGAACAATAAACAATTCAGCGCGATTGGCGGGCAATTAGATTTTATTCGCGGTGCGCAATTGTCTAAAAATGGCCGCTCTATTTTAGCCGCACATTCTACCGCAGCCAAGGGTACAGTCTCACGCATTGTGCCTTTGATAGAAGGGCCTGTGACCGATTCTAGAGTCGACGCACAATATATTGCAACCGAATATGGCGTTGTCAATTTAAAAGGGAAGTCCACTTATGAACGCGCCATGGCTTTAATCGATATTGCGCACCCTAAGTTTAGAGATGAATTATTACAAAAAGCGAAAGAAATAATGGGATTAAAAGGATGGGTGTAAATAAGTAGTTAAACAGATAGCAGGATAATTCAAGGATAAGCATAATTATTTTTTATTATATTTCAATCACTTAAAGAGGCCGGGTTATCCTTTATCTATTGCCTAACTATCTTAAAAATTGACATATTAGCTAATTTTAGATAAAATTTGTACTTCTGTCTTGATTGAATTTTATCATAACAAAAAATTGGAGGTAATTCTATGTCAGCCACGGTGTCTTTTCATTCTGTAGATATGCAGGCTCTTATTAAAAACTGCGCGTCTTATAAACTATTATGTCATGCGCAAAACGAAAAGTAGGCCAGTTATGTCAAAAAAAGAATTCCTCCCTTTACTTATCCAATCCATTCAAGGTGGCTCACCGCAGCAACGGAAAATCATTATCAATGCAGTACTAGCGGCAACAAAGCAATCTCTCTGGGCAAAAACCTACATTACATTAGTATTAAAAAGTAAGCACTTCAAGATCAAGTTTAAGTTAGAGAAAGTAGAAGGGTATAGCGCTCAATTGGCTTTATATGGTGGGAAAAATAATGAAATCATTGTATTTGATTATTTGTGTGATCCGAACATATCTAATATTCAAGAACTATATACCAGTTTCATGTTACATGAATTCTGGCATGCGTTTTTAACGATATTGCATGTTGTTGGACATGATATTACTACATATCCGCAAAACCGAAATTATATGAATTTAGCATTACCATTTCTACCTATAGATGATGTATCTAAAATGAAAAATTGGCTGGAGGCAGGACGCAATCTATTATCGAATGCGTTATATCGCTATGTGACAACACCGGAATTATTTCATAGTGAATACCCCAAGCTAGCGCAACATATTGAGAAAGTGGCATTGCAATATTTACCGCAGTATTTGACTACAGATATGCCCCATAATGGTAAAGATTCTTGTAGAAAGCAATATGAAGATTACTATGACCTGCTAGAACGCGGTTTAGCTGTTCAAGAAAGAGATATCTCTGGGATCCCAATACAACTAATCATGCCAGCAGATCGTATTCGAAATAGCAGCGATGAAGCCTGTGCTTTTTTCTATCGCTATGGCAGATCAGATTGGCGTCCCATCGATATTGCATTATTTGCTGCATTCATGGATATACATAAAATGCGTTTTTTTGATGAAAAAGACGCGCCTTCTTATATACCCACATATCAGCAAATTGGAATTAAGCCTGATTATATTTCCACTTTCTTAGCAATGGAAGAAGAAGCAAAAGCAATGGAGTTAGGTGTTTACATACCGATATTTTTTAATGAATTATTGGAGAGACATTGGCAAGATGTCGTAACTCATCAAGAACAATATAGAGAAGTGATCGAGCGTTATCAAACCACGTTGGATACAACTGGTTTCAGAAGTTCTCTTGATGCGCAAGTAGCTTATATGGAAGAAGCAAGACGTCTAGCTAGCCAGGTGACGCGTTCTTTTAAAGAGCCCCTGGATGCAACTGAAGCTGTCATCGAGTTAATATCAATTTTTGATAAAAATGGAGGCGTAAAAGTACCCACTTTTGAAAACTCCAAGAAAAACACTCGCCTCGTACCAAAGCCAAATGGTCAATGGGGGTTAGAAGAAGGATATTCTTTTGAACTTACGCCTATTACCAGAAGAGAACAGTCAAAAATAGTTGAACAAGAGGAGATGGCGTCTGAATCCATAGAATCTATGGCGATTGACAATAAGTCCTGCTTTTCAGATGAAGAGTTTTTACTACAAACTTCAAGCGCAGCAAGCATTCGTGCTCCATTTATATTTGGTTTGTTTCGCAAAACAACTACTGTTATACCCAAAAGGCCTGAAGTTTCCCCACATCGTTTGCATGACGAAAAGTATAATAATGAACAACAAAATGAAAGATTAAAAGAAAATAGAGCACCTATACGAGTAGTTGAGCCGAGCGATTTTAATGGACAATTCATGTTGGCTTTTTTGTTGCCAAAAATGATTGGAAACTCAATAGATGCCATTGCTGGATGGTGGCATGGCTCAAATGAGCCAGTAGATAATATGCCAGCAAAAACAGCATTAAGTGAGATTGCACGCTGTCATAAAAAAATTGAAGATTTAAAAGAAATACTTTCTGCAGCGCAAGAAAATTTTCCTGATAATAGTTTATATTACTATCATGAGTTTATGTTAGAAGAACTGCGTTATGATTTAGAAGATATAACGGCAAAAAGAAAGGTAAGCTTTGCGGCAATGAAAGAGTTAAAACAAAGCATAAAGAATTTCAGACTAGAATTGAAAGAAGATATAGCGATAGCAATAGCAACAAAACATGCCAGAACTAAAACCAGTGTAGAGGCAACTCATGGTAGGCGGTTTTTCCCTGTTATTGCCACAAATAGTTCGGTTGCTCCACAACAAAATAGTCTTAACCAAAATAGTCTTACAGCGCAGCAATCTCATTCTTTGCTTAATTAACTAAGTGGGATGTGATAAAAGAAAAGGGCTAGGACTTAGCGAGTTGAATTCACCCCTCCAGCGCACCCGTTATTGGTGATAACTATTATAATCACCAATAGATTATTTCTGGAAATCTAGGCCCAAGTGCGAATTCTTCTAAAATCTGCTTCAAAACCACCATGTATTATTTTCCATATCTCTCTCATTGCCATCAGGATAACCTCTATTCATAACAGCTGTAAAAAACATTAATCCACCAACAAGTGCGAGCGAAACTACCCCTGGAATGAAGGCTAATGACAACCAAGTAATTGTTTTATTTTTTTCTAGCATCTTAGCAATAGCATTTGCATCGCAATTTTTAACATTTCCAGCACCAAATTGTATGTGACTTATTGAAGTGTTGAATTTAAGCGCTTGACATATATCGATGATACCTTTACTTCCTATGGAGCCTTTTTTTAGTGTTAGCTTCTGTATTTTGTTCTCTTTAATTAAAGCAAGAGCCTCTTCAAGTGTACATTCTTTTTCTTCCTCGAACATCAAAAATCCCCTTATTTGTTTTTTTAAGAAGGAGCTTGATTATACTGCCAGCTACCTATTCATCACTTTATCACCGGCAGTCTCTATATGCTAGCACCCAGCAAACAACTTGTTCAGTGTATATACATACTTCTTCAGGAATTCAGGATGTTTTCGATATATACCGCGAGCCTAAATTGCATTTTGAAGTGTAATGAGTATATATTAACAGTCTGAGTAATTCACTAGGAGATTTAAACATCATGTCAAAAATGCAATCTTTATTGTTCACTACCCTCATGCTCGCTACCATAAGCCTGTATGCCGCTGACACTGCCCCTACCCCCATCCCATCAAAAAGCACCAGTTTATCGCAAGAACAACCCAGTGCTACAGAACAATTGACAAAAGAATTGCAATTTGCAATAGTGCAAAACCAAATGCCTTTAGATAGTTCAGATATAAACAACATTTCTATATCACAAAATCCAGGGGATTCTATGGAGTTAGTTTTGGCATTAACGCCAACAGGCATAAAAAAACTGCAACAATTTAGCACGGACCATCTACAGCAAGTGCTACAAGTTTCATTGGATGACCATATTCTTATTCAAACTACTATTTTATCTCCTCTTTCGGGTAACACTTTAGGTATAATCGTCACTGGCGTTGATGAAAATGTAGTACAAGCCCTCGTAAAGAACTTTAATAACTCAAAAAATGCTTAGACCTACTCATGTTTTGTACTTTGAATAAAACAGGGATCCTCTAGATGACTATTTCTAATAAAAGTATTGCCTTTATTCTTTTTGATAAAATACAGCTTTTAGATTTTGCTGGGCCTTGGGATTTCTTTAAAAGATGGGGTGCTGCTTATGGTGGCCCGCAAACCCTGTTTTCTGTCAGTGAAAATGAGGATAATGTTGTAACCTGCGCTTATGGACAAAAGCTTGTAGCCCATTATTCATTTAACACGGTGCCTCATTTTGATTATCTAGTTATTCCAGGCGGGATCGGCACTAGAGACTTCTCTTCTACCGACAAAATAGTTTCTTTTGTTTCTTCTAAAGCACCACACTGCGAAGAAATATTATGTGTCTGCACAGGGGTCCGAATAGCCTCATTAGCTGGATTATGTGAAGGCAAATTACTAACGACTCACCATAACTCAATGCCATGGTTAAGAGAACGCCATGGTGCTGATTTTGTGGCCGATAAAAAAGTCATTCAAGATGGAAACTTATGGACATGTGCCGGTGTAACCAGTGGCATGGATTTAGCGTTAGCCTTCATTGAGCATATAGCCGATAGTGATACGGCAGGAAAAGTTCAATTAGATATGGAATATGTTCCCACCAGCAAGCTTTATGGAAATAGTAAAGTTTGGCAAGATGCACCCAGTTATTTGTCGCTCTAATGTCTTGAATCAATATAAGCTTCATTGTACGATTTATTTTCCTAAGCCATTGATTTTACTATTAAATTGCATTTAAGGGTTTTCATCTTGAGATTCTGTCAGCACAGAATTAGAGAATTTAATTATCACAATCGCCACAAAATACAAATTTGTCTAATCATTACTAGACAAATTTGTCTAACAAAACTATACTATATCTGAGTAACTTATGAGGACGTATATATGGTGGAGATTAGCCCTATTCACAATAGATTTAGAGATGGGCTTTCGGCTTTCATTCAGCAAGACCCACATTTGCTGCAATTATCAAAATTGAAGTATCAACACAGCTCAAATTGGTGGGGCAAGTTGTCATTTACCAAGCCTGGAATA
>CBFGYT010000018.1:0-11848 GCA_965653065.1 uncultured bacterium
ATAAAATTTATTGACTCTATCTCTGCAAAAAAAACTCCGCAAATGATTTCAATTCAAGGATTAAGCAATAACTCTATCGTTGAACTATTACACGATATGCTTTATATTAGAGCAGAGTCTATTCAACCTCTTGCTGAATTACTTTTCAAGAAGACAGAAGGAAATCCTTTTTTTCTATTAATGCTTTTAGAAGAATTATATAAAGATGGGAAAATAATTTTTTCTGAGCAAAGAAACACATGGTCGTGGCAAGAAGAAGATATTGCATCTTTTGCGGCGAGTGACAATGTTGTTGAGTTCGTTAACCATCGGTTAACTAAATTACCTCATGATTGTAAAAGCATATTGCAATGTGCAGCTTGTATAGGAAATCATTTTTCATTAGAAGAGCTCTCTATTTCCACAGAAAAATCTTATCAAGAGTTAGCTCAAATATTACAGCCGGCTTTACAAGCGGGATTAATTGTTCCTACCAACACGAATTATGAATGGTTTGAAGGTGTTCATGATGATACTTTAAAGATCTACAAATACTATTTTCAACACGATAGAATTCAGCAAAGTTGTTATCATTTACTGACTAAGGAAGAGGCTGAAAAACAACACTTAACCATTGCTCGCAATTGGTGTCAACACTATATCTATCAAGATGACCCCATGCGTACCATGCTCATTACAGAGCAATTTAATAAAGGGTTATCGCATGTTAAGAGTGATGAAGAAAAGCAATTCATTCGTGATCTGAATTATCAATCAGGCCAAATTGCTATGGCTTCTATTGCTTATGAAATGGCTTATCATTATGATTCTTTCGCAGTTTCTTTATTACCAAATCGCTTCATAGATAAAGATTATTCCGCTTGGTTTAATACCTATCATCACTATATTAAAAGTGCTTTTCTTTCCCATCACTTTAAAGAGTCTGAACAAATATGTGAATATGTTTTATCTATTATAGAGAACAATTTTGATAAAGCTAAGATACTATTTTTAAAAGGAGATTTGGCGCGCACCGCAGGCGATAAAAGCAGTATCTCTTATTTTGAAAAAGGGCTTACGATTATGGGTTATGCTGATATAGCGGCCCACCCCGGGAAAATAGATGTTATAAAAAGAGCGATCTCTTTTAAATTATATCTTCGAAAATATGATTTAGATACCCTCCCAATAGATACTGAAGAACAACAATATTTTATATATTATATGGCAACTCATTTGGCGCAAGAATGTTATTATGCGGGAGATATCTTACGCTGGGCTTATATTTTCTTAACTTGGGGAATTCGTACGTTTCCTTACCATAATAAAGAATTAAGAGCATTATGTCTTGGGATCCATGCGATTATTTGGCCGCACAGTAAAAAATCTTATGAGTTATTTCAAAAAAGCATCCCTATTTTAACACAGACTTCAAAAAAAGAATTGGCTATAGGGTTTTACTTTGCCGGATCAGTATTACACTTAGCATGGCACCAACCTTTTGCACAATGTATGAGTAACTTCAAAAAATCTATAGACATGGGAGAGCAATGTGGGGATTTAGAGTTTTGTGCTCGCGCTTATCTAGCATGCATCCTCGCATTGCCAGATAAGAACATTCCTGATATATGTAAAGAAATATCACGAGTAAAGAATATTGTTTTTGATATTAGCTATAGAACTTTTTTAAACTTTCTCCTGTATGATTCTTTTTATTTCCGTTTATCTGGCGAAAACTCAGAAATGTCCAATCAGAGTTATGATGAAATGATAGGCTATTTCGAAAAAACAAATTACATTATAGGAATGCATAATATGCATCTGATTGATACCAATCTTGCAATTCATTTCGAAGAATTTTCAGTGCTAGAGAAGGAGAAGCCTTATCTAGACAGTAATATTGAGCTGATCAATAAATCAAATAATACGCTTATATCGCCTAGCTTTCACTTTTACTTTTATTTAACTCTAATTGAACTATATCCTAAAGAGAGTTTTATTAATAAAATTAAACTTCGTTTAAAGCTTGTTAAGTTGCGAAAGCGCTTACGCAAATGGAGCATGACCTGTCCAGAGAATCTTTTAGCGCACTGTATATTATTAGATGCTGAATGGGCCGGCATTAGCAATCGAATAGATACTGCATTAACTCATTTTAATACCGCAGCTACTCTTGCAGAGAAATATGAATGGTTAGAATTAATTGCTTTATCTTATCACCGCGCACTACTGTTGTGTATTCGACACAATTGTTCGGAAAAGAAAGAATTTTATTTAAACAAGGCCATCTCCGCTTACACTAAATGGGGGGCGCTAAATGTTGTTTCTATGTTAAAAGAGAAATATGGTCATAAATAGCAGATGGCCTTCTTAAGATGATCGTGCTTATGTTAAATGAATTGTAGATTTTAAATGATAGGTTTATTATCAGCCAGTATCATCCCATAAACCGTTAGCCACATTACTTCACAAAAAGACAGATGGAAATCCCTTCTTCTTATTAATGCTATTAGAAGAGCTATAGGGGGAAAAAATAGTATGGATTACTTTGAGAAAGGGCTCTCTATTATAGGATATGCTGATATAGCAAAACACCCCACAAAAATGGATATTTTGAAAAAAATTATCTTATTTAAATATTATTTACGTAACCACAATATAGATGCCATGCCTGTTGACGTCGATGAGAAGCAATATTTTATATATACTATGGCATTACATCTTGCTCAAGAATGCTATTTTTCAGGTGACATCTTACGATGGGCCTATATTTTTCTAGCTTGGGGCGTAGATACCTTCCCTTATCACGATAGAAATTTAAGAACGCTTTATATTAGTGTTAATGCCATTATTTGGCCTCATAATAAAAAGTCTTATAACTTAGTCAATAAGCTCATGTCCACATTCAGACAATCCTCTAGAAAAGAACTTACCGTTAGCTTTTATCTTGGTGTTTCTGCACTAACATTAGCTTGGCATATTCCATTAGAAAAATGCATCAGCAATTTTAAAAAATCGGTTGCGCTAAGTGAACAATGTGGAGACTTAGAATTCTGTGCTACTGCTTATTTAACTTGCATTACTGCCTCTATTAATAAACAGCTCCCTTCTTTGTGTAGAGAACTATTGTCAATAAGTCAAATAATACTATTATATCTCCACACTTTCATCTTTATTTATTTTTAATTTTAATAGAGCTTTATCCAAATGAAAATTTGATTGGGAAAATAAAGTCTCGCTTAAAACTTATAAAAATAATGAGTCGTGTGCATCGATGGAGTAAATCTTGCCCTGATAATTTTTTATCTTTCTTTAAATTATTACGGGGTGAATGGGCTGGACTAAATAATAATTTGACTAAAGCTCTAACATTATTTGACGAAGCTGCTGATATAGCGGCTAATTATCAATGCTTAGAATACAACGTACTTGCTTATCATCGTGCATTCTTACTTTGTATTCGCAAGAAAAACTCGGAAAAAGCGTCTTTTTATCTAAACAAAGCTATTTATGCTTACGATAAATGGGGCGCTTTGGGAGTGGTTGCCATGCTAAAAGAAAAATATTCCAATTTCATTTAACCCAATAAAAAGCCCCACTAAAGTGGGGCTTTTTGTGACATCTAAGTAGATGAGACGAATGATTTACATCATACCGCCCATACCACCCATGCCACCCATACCGCCCATGCCGCCCATATCGCCAGCACCTGCAGCTTCTTTTTCTTTCACTTCAGTCACGATGCATTCAGTGGTTAACACTAATCCCGAAACAGAAGCAGCGTTTTGTAATGCGCTACGCGTTACTTTAGTTGGATCGATAATACCGACTTCAACCATGTCACAGTAATCACCTGTTGCCGCATTAAAGCCATTGCTTCCTTTAGATTGCGTCACTTTATCTAATACGATAGAAGGTTCATACCCTGCATTCGCTACGATTTGACGCAATGGAGAAGTCATGGCACGCTTAGCAATTGCGATACCGATGTTTTGATCGTCATTAGCACCTTTCAAGTTATCTAGAGATTGCATTGCGCGAATTAAAGCAACACCACCGCCAGGAACAATACCTTCTTCCACAGCAGCACGAGTTGCATGTAATGCATCTTCGACACGCGCTTTCTTTTCTTTCATTTCAACTTCAGTAGCAGCACCGACTTTAATCACAGCAACACCACCGGAAAGTTTAGCCACGCGTTCTTGTAATTTTTCACGATCATAATCAGAAGAAGTATCTTCGATTTGCGCGCGAATTTGATCAACACGAGCTTTAATATCGGTTGGGTTACCAGAGCCAGATACCACTGTGGTTTCATCTTTAGTGATGATAACTTTCTTAGCAGAACCTAAGTCATTCAATGTAACGGATTCTAAAGTACGGCCTGTTTCTTCAGAGATCACAGTTCCTGCTGTTAAAATAGCAAGATCTTGTAACATCGCTTTACGACGATCACCAAAGCCAGGTGCTTTCACCGCAGCGACTTTCAAGATACCGCGAATGTTGTTGACAACTAAAGTTGCTAAGGCTTCGCCTTCCACATCTTCAGCAATTAACAATAAAGAACGACCTGCTTTCGCTACTGCTTCCAATGTTGGTAACATATCACGAATATTGCTGATTTTCTTATCGGTCATCATGATGTATGGGCTTTCTAATTCCACGCTCATGTTTTGTTGGTTGTTGACGAAGTAAGGAGAAATATAACCACGATCGAATTGCATCCCTTCCACGACGGATAATTCGATTTGGAAGGACTGACCTTCTTCCACAGTAATAACGCCTTCTTTACCCACTTTTTCCATTGCATCGGCAATTGCTTCGCCAATTTCTGGATCGCCATTAGCAGAAACCGTACCGACGTTTTTAATCTGCGCTTTGCTGCTGCAGCTTTGTGATAGTTTCTTTAAAGCTTCAACTGCTTTATTAACACATAAATCAATACCACGTTTGATTTCCATCGCATTGCGGCCCGCGTGTACGCCTTTCAAACCTTCGTTGATCATGTTGGCAGCTAATACAGTTGCAGTCGTTGTACCATCTCCTGCAACATCAGAAGTTTGTGATGCCACTTCTTTCACCATTTGTGCACCCATGTTTTCGAATGGATCTTTTAATTCGATCTCTTTCGCAACAGATACACCGTCTTTAGTTACGGTAGGAGCACCAAATTTCTTATCTAATGCGACGACGCAACCAGCAGGACCTAAAGTTACTTTCACTGCATCGGCTAACATATTCACACCACGTGCAATTGCGGCACGGGCTTTATCACCAAATTGAATTTCTTTTGCGGCCATTTTAATTTCCTCTTTTAATTAATTAACAAATAATATTACTCAATCACGGCCATGATGTCGTCTTCACGCATCACGATTAAAGTTTCACTATTGAGTTCCACTTCTGTACCGGCATATTTACCAAACAATACTTTATCGTTAACACGTACGTTAGGCTCTTGGACTTGACCATTATCCAAAGTACGGCCAGGACCCAAAGCAACGACCACACCCATCATAGGTTTCTCAGTTGCTGTATCTGGAATAACAATACCACCCGCAGTTTTACGCTCTTCTTCTAAACGGCGTACCACAACACGGTCACGTAATGGACGAATATTGGTTTTTGCACTCATTTGTATTCAACCTCTTTTTATCTAGAATATTTGGGAATAATAGTGGTGAATAATTCACCACACTCCTTTGTCGCCAGGGATCTTCCTGCGGCAACTGACCTTAATAGTATGGGCATATTACGAAAAATCAAGCCATAGCGGGTATTTTTATGCAAAATCGTGTTAAACTAAGGCATATATAGATTATTAGGCGTTTGTTGTGTTTAATATTAGAGCTAAATACTGGGTTCGTGGGATCCTTCTACTGCTGCTGGCCATGATGACGTACACTGGCTTTGCTCAAGATCCAATCATATCGCCGTTGCCGGTTGCAGAGGCTTTTCAGTTGTCCGTGAGTGTCAATTCCGATAAAACGCTGCGTTTAGAATGGCAGATAGCACCTGGCTATTATCTTTATCGCGATCGCTTGCATTTTACGGTATTGGCTGCAACTTCCACGCCCGTTACACCTGAAAAATGGCCCAAAGGGATCGCTCACTATGATGATATCCTAGGCCACTATACGGTTTATCAACAAGACTTAGTCTTAACACTTCCTTTATATAAATCCCCCACGCAGAATACGATCCAAATTCAATATCAAGGCTGTTCTAGCGAGCATTTTTGTTATCCGCCGCAGACTAAAACGTTTGAATTCAATTTTGTAAGTGGAGAAGTCCACCCCATCGCTGTGGCCACTTCTGGCAATAAACATATATCTTCGCCGCAACCTTCTGTAATTCATTGGACTATTTTATTTAGTTATTTGGGCTTAGGAATTTTGTTAGCATTCACTCCTTGCGTATTACCATTAGTGCCCATTTTATCCGGAATTATTCTGGGACATAGTGCGCATTTGAAAACAACACGTGCTTTTGGTTTATCACTCGCTTATGTGCTGGGCATGTGTGTTATCTACACGACAGCCGGTTTACTATTTGCCTTGCTAGGCTTAAGTTTACAAGCCAGTTTGCAAACGCCGTGGATGATAGGCTTTTTGTGTTTACTGTTTGTTTTCTTAGCCAGCTGTTTGTTGACCGGCCATGATTTAAGATTACCACAAAAATGGACGCAAAAAATAAATACGTTAAGCAACAAACAGAGTGGTGGGCATTACATCAGTGTCGCCATCATAGGCGCATTATCAGCATTGATTGTTTCGCCCTGTGTCAGTGCCCCCTTAGTCGGCGCACTCACTTATATCAGTCAGACACATAATGTGTGGTTAGGTGGCAGTGCTTTATTTTGTTTGAGTTTTGGTATGGGCTTACCGCTTATCCTTTTTAATACTTTTGGTGCGCATTACATTCCTAAAACCGGTGCATGGATGTTAGGCGTTAAAAAAAGTTTTGCTTTTATCTTTTTAGGCATGGCTGTTTGGTTATCTGCACGTTTACTGCCAGCGTATATTTCTTTATTTTTATGGGGTGCGCTACTATTACTGATATCTTTTTATTGTGATATATTATCGCTACATAAGCCTAATGCTTCTCTTTTATCACGCTTACGACAAACGGCCGGCGTACTATTTGCTGTGTATGGAATCTTACTAATTGTGGGTGGCAGTTTGGGTCATACCAATCCTTTACTGCCCTTACAAAATAGCGTTATCACTCAAGATGATTCATCTTTCAAAACAGTCACTACCGTCGCTGAATTAAATGCAGCGATTCAAAGCTCACCCGACAAACCGACGCTATTAGATTTTTACGCCGATTGGTGCGTGTCTTGTCAAGAATTGCAACGCACGTTTCATAATCCAGAAGTAGCTTCTTTACTAAAACAATTTAATCTAGTGCGCGTTGATATGACTCACCCTAGTGATGATATCTCTGCCATACAACAACGTTGGCAAGTGATCGCACCACCGACCATTATTGTTGTTAATAACCAAAGTGCATTATTGATGCCGCCTATCGTCGGTGCTGTGAATAGCATGGTATTGCAGCAGAAGTTGCAAGCAACTGCCTCTACCGTAGATAGTTCTAGCGGACTGACTCAGCCCGACTGATTTATCTTGCTTGCTTTTCGATGAATACTTATGATATCATTCTTCTTAGTAAATTATTATATTAGCGATGGGGCTTTCTACTATGGAACAAGATTCTATGGTTCTTTCTCAAGAAGATGTTACTGAACAAAATTCTACGATTGATTTGCAAGAAGATATTGCGGAACAATTTAAGCAAGCGGTCCTAACAGGAGATGTGATTACTGCAAGGCAATTACTTCCTAGTCTTGACTTCATCAAAAGCAAAATATGTCTTATCAGCTTATTACTTATCGCTAGTAAAAAAGATCTAGAAAGCAGTGTGGCGTTTCTTCTTTCTGAAACGGAAGTTGACATCAACGGAAAAAATCAGCGCGGCGGTTACACGGCTTTACATCTTGCTTGCTTATTTGGCTCCGACAACGTTGTAGTTGTATTATTAAGAAATAGTGCTACTACCGTTAATGTGAAAAATAATCGCGGATTAACTCCGCTGTATTTAGCTTGTGAACAATATAGCTTAACGGAAGATTCAGAGAAAAAGAAGAAATTTAGAAATATAATATCCATGTTACGCTCAGTAGGCGCTACCAAGTTTCATATGAGCAAATACTCAAAGGTAGATGAATATATGGAGAAGGTACATGAATATATGGAGAATGCGCCTGAATGGACGATTGCGCAATTCACTATATTTTCTGGATTCTGTCAAAATAGCGAGTTAGACTCTGCCAAAAAACTACTTTCTAATAGCCCTGTAGTTATTTGGCAAAAAAACTCTATCCGCTGTTTAATGAATATTCTCTATACTGCAGCTGAAGGCGGCCACGTTGGGATTATACAGCTACTGCTTGAATCCAAGATTATCTCTATCAATGCATATTCTAATCGCCTTAAGCAAACCGCTTTACATTTTGCATGTAGAAATGTGCAACAAAGTACTGTAGAAATGTTACTAGCTGCTGGCATCGAGAGCGATACATTAGATTTTATGGGCATTACTCCGTTATATCATGCTTGTGACATTTTTTTGACGGCTAGTTGCGGTAGTGAAACAAAGCAGCGGTGCTCTACCATTATAGAAATGTTACTTTCTCACGGGGCGAAAGCAAGTACTGTAGAAAACAAAGATTATTTTGATACTATTATTCTCGCAATAAAAGAGAAAGAGATAGCCCTAGCTAAAGAAATGAAAGATCCATCTATTACTGATAAACCGCAAAGCCTCTTCTCTACAGTTAATTCTAGCGCAACAACTTCTGGCACTGACGCACCTAGTTCTAGCCCGCAAAGCCGGTGCTAATACCAATCACACTGGTGATGATTCTCGGTTAAAAATCAAGCAGCATTTTCTTCGGACCAAACCACATAGAAATCCAACCATCGCTGATTGCAATCACAATTAAAGAAATCGCCGCCATCACAGATAGATAGACTGCTGGCGCAGCAGCGCCTGGATAAAACTGCGATAGCCAGACCAAGAAAATAGGTGAACCACTGCCAAATACAGCTGCAGATAAACTATATCCTACAGAAATACTAAAATAGCGGGATTCTGGTGGAACACAATCCGTCACCAATACAGGAACTAACGCAAATAAAGCCCCGAGTAACAAAGAGAATATAAATAGCGCGATAAACAGACCTTCTAGATTGGGTAGCATGGTCATCATCAATAAAGGATAACTGAAAAATACAAAAAACAACATCACAAAAAGAAAAATAGGTGTTCGTCCTATCTTATCTGACAAATAACCCCACAATGGAATAGTGATAATCATAATCAATAAGTTAAATGCCGTTATACCTAAGGAAAAAGATAGCGATAAATGTAATGTGTCTTTAAAATAATTTATTAAGTAAACAAAAATTAAATAAAAACAACTGGCATTTAGTATATTATATTTAGCAACATGCAAAATTTCTTTGAGATAACTGAGGGCATGTTTTCTTTGTATAGAAGTTTTTTGTTCTTGTATGAATATAGGGGTTTCATGCATAGTTTTCCTTAGAAAGTAGCCACCTAAGGCAAACAGTCCACCTAACAGAAATGGAATACGCCATCCCCAACTATACAATTGAGTAGAGGTTAATATCATTGTCAAGAAAAAACTAGTAACAACGCTTAATAACACGCCTAATTGTACGCCCAACATAGAAAAGCTACCGATGAATCCACGCTTTTCTACGGGCGCATGTTCTACCATATAAATGACTGATCCGCCCCATTCTCCTCCGGCAGCCAATCCTTGCGCCATACGCAATAAGATCATAATAAGAGAAGCGCTAATTCCCCACTGTGCGTACGTAGGTAATATTCCAATCAGACACGTGGGGATCCCCATAAAAATAATAGAAGCCAGTAAGATTTTCTTGCGACCAAATTTATCGCCTAAACGTCCTAAGATAGCGCCGCCTAAAGGTCTAACAATAAATCCAACAGCAAAAACGCTGTAAGTTAACATAAGTGAAATGACTTTATTGTCATTAGGAAAAAATAACACAGCAATGATAGGCGTAAAATACGCATAGTTGAAAAAATCAAACCACTCTACGATATTGCCAATTAGTGCCGCGCGATAGTTTGTGAAATTTTTCATGGGGTTTCTCCTGGATATATATGTAAACCCTAAGCATCCTATACACTGTCAAGGCGCAACTTTATGTGACGATGACCAATGCCATGACTTTTGAATATGTTCTAAAGAGCGCGCCTTGGTTTCAGGTAAAAAGAAGTAACAAAATACAAAGCCAATAATACAAACGATTGCGTATAACACAAATGTCATTGCCGTTCCTAGTATTCCTAGAATAGATAAGAACGTAGCAGCAACGACAAAATTCGCCGCCCATTGTATTGCAGTCACCACACTCATCGCAAAACCACGGCATTGTAATGGATAGATTTCGGCGATGATAACCCAAAATAATCCACCAATACCTAAAGAATATCCAGCAATATAAGAAACCATTAAAGAAATAATTAAAATTTTATAGGCTTCTAAATGAATACTGTTGGATAATAAATAGCTCAATGTCAATAAACTTGCTGCAGCGATAGAAAACCCTGTTAATAACAAAAAGCGCCGTCCTAAGCGATCCACACAAATCAATGCCACAATACTCATAATTGTATTGACTACACCCATGATAAATGTTGCAAAAATAGAGTTTTGCGCACTGACAAACCCTAATTGATTAAACAAAATAGGTCCATAATACATCACCGTGTTAATACCAACGAACTGTTGCAATACGCCCAATACTGTACCAATAATAATAACTTTACGCCATTTTCCAGAGAATAAATCGCGCCATTTTAAAGTTTGTACCCCTACGGTATCCGCAATTTCTTCGAATTCATCATCAATATCGGGGTGTCCACGCAAACGACTTAAAGTTTCTTTTGCTTTTTTAAATTGCCCTTTTAACACCAGCCATCGTGGCGAAATGGGTAATAGCAACAATCCTAGCAATAATAATACTGCTGGAATTAATCCTGAGCCCAACATCCAGCGCCAAGACTGGCTCGCTGCCAAACCATAATCGACTAAAAATGAAATCGCCTCGCCACTGGTGATCATAATCACGCTTAACAATACTAAAGCGCCGCGTTTATTCGCCGGTGCCATTTCAGAAATAAATAAGGGTGTGGTATAAGAGGAAATACCAATCGCAAAACCAATGACTAAACGCGCTATTATCAATGACCAAGAAGACCACGCGAGTAAAGAGAGTATGGTACCAACAATGAAGAAGAGCGCTGATAATAACAGCATGAAACGTCTTCCCAGTCGATCCGCTAATAAGCCACTACCAAATGCACCTAACAAAGCGCCTAGCACGACGCTAGAAACAATCCATTCTGATTGCCAAGTGTTTAACGCAAATTTTTGTTGGATAAAAATGAGTGCGCCGGCAATAACGCCGGTATCATAGCCAAATAAAAAACCGCCTAATGCGGCTATTGAAGCGACTAGCCAGAGAAAATAGCTTTTATTGCTTTTAACCATTTTCATTGTTCCTTTATTGCTGTTAAAGCATTATGATATATGTGAATCTAAAGTCGAAATTTTAGCTTGTTGTGTGCTGAACATCATTTAATCTTAGATTAAGCACAGATTTTTAATTCCACCACGATCCACCCCCTCTCCCGCGTTTCGACTTTAGATTCACATATATATCTATATCCAATCTTTATTAAACACATCCCTTATTTATTTCTGAAATGGCACCGGCGAATAAACGCGGCGCTTTAGTATTGT
>CBFGYT010000019.1:0-11717 GCA_965653065.1 uncultured bacterium
CGTCAATTTATCTTCATGATGAATTGCTGGCGCCGCACTATAGACTGCCACCCAACCTTGATGATTGCCATGCTCAGTCATTTCATCTAATCTATTTTGCTCTACCACTTTTAATGGAATAGAATGCTTTATTTCTTTCAAATATTGACGGACTGCATTCGCCTTGGCTGGATGCGTATAAAGAGTTTGTGGCCATCGTTCTTGTTCTAAAGCCGCTTTTACACTATGTTGACCATAGATGATCGTTGTCATGATTTATGCTTCTTTTTATGTTGCTTATGCCTGGTTTTTAATTGAATGTCTTTTTTGTCTGTTGTCTTTCTTTTATCTTTCTTCTTTTTCTTTTTAACGATCTGCGCTCCATTTTCTTGTAATAAATCAAAATCTATCTTTCGTTGATTTAAGTCTACTCGCAAGACACGAATATTCACTTTATCTCCTAAAGTGTAACTATTTTTAGTAACTTCGCCAACCAATTTATGACGAATAGCATCATAATGATAATAGTCATTCTTAAGGGAAGTAACGTGCACTAAGCCTTCCACAAATTCATCTTGCAACGCAACAAACAACCCAAATGAAGTGACACTCGTCACTGTGCCCGCATATTCTTTGCCAATACGACTCGACATATATTCACATTTCAACCAATCCACCACATCCCGCGTCGCTTCATCAGCGCGTCTTTCAGTAGAAGAACAATGTGCCGCTAACTGCTGTAGATTCCCCGCAGTATAATGAAAAGTGCTGGGTTTTTTCTTCAACAAAATATGACGAATAGCACGATGCACTAATAAATCTGGATAGCGTCTAATGGGCGAGGTAAAATGCGTATACGCCTCATAAGCCAAACCGAAGTGACCACAATTATCCCCTTGATAAACGGCTTGACTCAATGAACGCAACAATAATGTTTGCAACATACTGCTATCGACGCGATTTTGTATTTGCTTCATCAATTTAGCATAATCTTTCGGTTTGGGTTTTTCACCACCGCCTAAGGTTAATCCTTTTTCATGCAATAACTTACGCAATGCTTCTAGCTTTTCTGTATTAGGCCCTTCGTGCACGCGAAATAATCCAGGCATTTTGTGTTTTAATAAAAAATCAGCGGCTGACACATTGGCTATCAACATACACTCTTCTATCAACCGATGCGCGTCATTACGGTTGCGCGCAATGATTTTTTCAATTTTCCCTTGCTCATTAAATAAGATATACGGCTCAGGAATTTCAAAATCAATAGCGCCGCGTTTCGCGCGGATCTTTGCTAATAATTGATAAACTTCATATAAGTTCATCAAAGAAGGCAGCACTGTTTTATATTGTTTACGTAATGCAGCATCTTCGTCTACTAAGATTTTAGCCGCTTCAGTATACGTTAACCGCGCTTTGGAATGCATCACCGCTTCGTAAAAGCGATAGCGCAACACTTCTCCTTTTTCTGTTAGCCGCATTTCACATACCATACATAAACGATCAACTTTCGGTTTTAATGAACATAACCCATTGGATAATTCTTCCGGTAGCATGGGAATAACGCGCGTAGGAAAATACACAGAATTACCGCGTTTTGCGGCTTCTTCATCTAAAGCACTGCCTGGCTTGACGTAATGTGCCACATCGGCAATCGCAACATACAGCGTCCAGCCTTGCGGCATCTTTTTGCAAAATACCGCATCATCAAAATCTTTGGCATCCTCACCATCAATGGTCACAAAATCTAAATCGCGCACATCGATGCGATCTTGTTTATCGGCGGTTTGTACTTGCTTTTTAAACCGCTTGGCTTCTTTTTCAACGGCAAGCGGCCAGGTAAATGATAATCCATGCGAACGAGTGGCAATTTCAATTTCCATTCCGGCCGACATCGCTTCGCCTAAAATATTCTTCACTCTTCCTAAAGGGGCCGTACGACGATGCAGTGGCGTAATCAATTCTACAGTCACTACTTGCCCTGGGATAGCACCGCCATTGTCTTCGGGTAAAATTAAAATATCATGATAAATAGTCCGATTTTCCGGAATCACTAAGCCCACGCCATTTTCTACGATATATTGACCAACGATTTCTAAGGTATTGCGTTCCAGGACTTCGACAACACTGGCCATCTTACGACCGCGCTTATCTTCGCCAATCACTCGCACTAATACTTGATCGCCATGGAAGATATTACGCATTTCCCGCTCGGATAAAAATAAATCCGGCATACTTTTTTCCATGACCACAAAACCAAAGCCATCGCGATGCGCCACCACTTGACCTTTTAACAAAGATAATTTATCAACTAAAGCATATTCATCTTTACGATTTAATAGTAACTGCCCATCTCGCACCATGGCGCGCAATCTACGGCGAAAGGCTTCTTGCTCTTCCGCATTTTGCATTGTAAAAGCTTGCTCTAAACGCTCACGCGGCAAAGGTGTCCCTATATGTTGCAAATAATCCAAAATATATTCTCGACTGGGGATGGGAAATGGATATTTCTCTGCTTCCCGCTTTTGATGGGGATCTTTTTTCTTAAATTTACGGCTCACTTTGACTCCGACAGATTAACTCTACTATAATAACTTTTATCTCTTCGCACTTTGCTTTTATGCTTTGTTGGCGACGCTCATCTCGTACTCATCATACCAGAGTACGGCACTCTTGGTACTTGAGCGTTTACCGCCTTCTTGCCTAAAAGCACATCGCGATAAGTAACTCTAAAACAAAAAAGGAAGCTCTACTCATGTTTAAACAAATATTACTCTTCTCTACTATCGCTTTAATGGTCAGTGCTTGTCAAACGGATCCCAGTAATATCAATTACGATGGCGATAACAGCGCTCGTCAAGCAGAATGTAATCGGATTTTAACACAATTAGGCGTCAGTGGCGATGATATTCTGAATCCTGGCGTAGCCTCCACCCCCGATCGAAAGCGTTTGGTGTCATTATATAGTGCTTATGGATGTGATAAGTAGTATGCTCTTCGCAATTTGGCTTCGCAAATGTGCGATTTAACACGGAACATGAACAGTATCTACCGCTCGTTTTTCAGTCTGTTTTTTGTAAAGTAATGAAGGTATTCTAAATAAAGAAAAACAAGCGAATGCATTCACATTCGCTTGTTTCTTGCTGTAAATTTATGCAATTTCAGCGGCTTCAGCAGCTGCAGCAACGATGGTTGCTTTTGCTGTAGGGGCACGACGTGCGCTAGTTGCAGATTTAACTGTTTTCGCTTTACGTGCACGTGTTACGCTTGCTTTAGCACTGGCAGGCTTTGCTTTACGCGCGGCAGGCGCTTTTGCTTTAGCTGCTTTTTTAGCGGCTTTAGGTGCAGCTTTTGCTTTTTTAGCAGCAGCTTTCTCTACGACTAAATGCTGTTTCAATGCAGCTTTAGCAGCTTTTACTTCAGGCAATAATGCGGCGATTTCTTTCTTTAAACTTTGCACCGCAGCTTTAGCAATATTTAAAGCGGCAGCAACTTGAGACGCTTCTTTTTTAGCGGCAGGTGTTTTTTTACCAGCGGCTTTCGCTTTTTGTGCTTTGGCTTTCTTCATCGCTTTATCGGCTTTCGCCCATTCCGCTTTTGCTGTAGCGACTGCTTTTTCTGCATTCTTCACCCATTCTTTATGGGCAGAACTTAGTTTTTGCAAAACCGCTTTGCATTCATTTTGCAAACTGGCAATACTGCTTTGAGCTGTATTTTTCGTTGCTTTCTTTGGCATAATTTCTTTCTCCGAAATAAAAATTGCAGTTAGTCTTTCAATAATAACGATCATCATTGAAAGAAGAATGAGCATTGTGCAATATTTAAAACATATTTGCAAGTAAAAAATACCATTTTTTATTATTTTTTGTTATTTATTTCACTTTTTTTTATTTATTTTGCTAAAAATACTTTTTTAGATGAAATTTTTTAAAATTAATTTGCTCTATACCAGAAATACTTCAAGAGGTGAAATTAAAAATACGACAACGAAACTATGAGATGATTAGGCTTGAAATTTTGAATTATCTTAATAAGCGGCATTAAACAACTAGCACTATAAATCTCTATGTCCCTATCACTTTATACAACCCATATGCCAATGCTGCACTACACGGTAAAGTAATAATCCATGCAATGACAATATGGCCCGCAACACCCCAACGTACTGCAGATAATCGTTTGGTTGCACCAACACCCATAATACTGGCATTGATGCAATGGGTCGTCGATACAGGTAATCCCATTAAACTAGCGCCAAAAATAGTAATCGATGCTGCTGTTTCTGCGGCGAATCCTTGCAAAGGAATAATTTTAATAATCTTTTGCCCCATCGTTTTAATAATGCGTTTTCCACCCACTAAAGTCCCTAAAGCCATTGCCGTAGCACAAGCAATGATAACTGCTTTAGGAATAGCATGATGCGTTGCCACTAACCACCCAGGTAAAGGATGCTGACGGTTAAAAATCAATAAAGCTAATGCGATGATGCCCATAGACTTCTGTGCATCGTTAGAGCCATGCGAAAAAGCCATGGCAGCAGAAGATAACAATTGTAACCGCTTTGATAAAATAGTCCCTACACGCGCATTAAAAGGTAAAAACAACCATAAACAAAGCACCATAAACAAAAAAGCAAATAGAAATCCTAATGTAGGAGATAATACTAAGGGTAATAAGACCTTCTTATATAATGCATGCCAATAAAATGCCGAAACGCCCGCATGAGATACCACACTACCCGCCAATCCGCCTATTAATGCATGTGAAGAACTAGACGGGAGCCCTAAACGCCAAGTAATTAAATTCCACAAACAAGCGGCTAACAATGCACATAAAATTACGAGTTGCGTTGCCGCATGTGGATCGGCTAAACCCGTGGCAATCGTCGTAGCAACCGCTGTCCCAGATAAAGCCCCTATGAAATTAAAAAAAGACGCCATCATGACGGCACTGCGTAAACGCAATACTTGTGTCGATACGACAGTAGCAATCGCATTAGCAGCATCATGAAATCCATTGATGAAGTCAAAAACCAAAGCAATTGCTATCACGCTGACAACCGTACTAACCATGTTTTACCGCTAAGTTGGTTAAAAAAGTACTCAAATGTGCCATTTCATCGCTGGCATCTTCTAGTTTTTCAAATACTTCTTTTAGAATTAATAACACTTTCATATTCTCGCAATGATGAAATAAATGCGTAATTTGCTCGCGATAATAGCCGTCGGCTGTTTTTTCTAGCCGCTTAACCTGTTCGTCACTTGTTAAAATAGTTGCAAACTGTTTCGTTGCCAAAGCATCGATACTGCCGACTAAATGTTGTGCCGCTTCATCTAATAACGTTAAGAAAACGCCAATATTTTCATAAGTTTCTGCTTTAGGTAACAGTTTAAATAACCGTGCCGCTTCATCACACGCATCTAAAGCATTTTCGATTAGTACTGACAGTTGATAAATGTCTTCTCGATCTAATGGCGTTATGAAAGTCTTAGCCAAAGCCGCCGCCATTTCTTTCACTAACTCATCCCCTTGTTGTTCTATTTCATGGCAATGAATATAAAATTCTTCATTATTGATAGTAGAGGGCTCGGCAAAAGATTGTAAATACGTGGTCATACGATTTAACACGCGTATTTGGTCACGCAAAATCGCAAAAAAACGCTCTTGTTTAGGTAATAGTTTTCTAAGCCAGCGGTCGAGAGGCAAAATAAGCTCCTAGGGTTGATAGAGATCAATCTTTGTATGAGGCTAGCATAACATATTCTCCTGGAGTTGCGATGGATTATTTTAAACTTTTTTCCCATGGACTAAGCTCAACGCCTTATAACTATTCCCCTGAAACAGTATATGCGACGCAGAACAAGCAAAGACGATATTTCCTTATAAATCAATCGTTTACCATCTTTTGGCTCTCTAGTTTTTGCCCCTTACCCTGATCTCAACTATACTTAATTCAACTATGGAACCCTAAAATTACTGTAACTATCAATTAAGGAAGGTAGTATTTTGAATAAATCCGTTATTGTTATTGAATTCAATATTAAAGAACAGTCTGCCAGGGAAATAGATTTGGCGAATGTCGATATTCAAGAAGACAATGGTCTGATCTATTGGGTACATTGTGATTTAAACGATGCGCATACATTTAAAGATATTATCCGCATCTTACATCTACCAGCCAATGTTATTGAGTTATGTGACATTGAAAATAAATTACCGATTTTTATCGATGAAGATGAGATGATTTCCATTCATATACAATGTACTCCCTCTACTGAATTAATGGCAGAGCCTTTTTCTTTAGAAAAAATGGTCATTCATCTTAGAAAACAATTTTGCTTTACTGCCACTTTCGGGATGCAACCTCCTATTAAAGACTTTTTAAGTCATTATCAACAATTTACACGCCATGCAAAAACATCTTGTTTTATTTTATTTTTGATGCTAGATAACTCCATTAATGATTATGCAAAGCTATTATTTAATTATGAGTTATTTACAGATGATTTGGATGCCAAAGTACAAAGTTTAGAAAAAGATATTTATCAAATCGTGATGGATACCAAACAACAAATGATGAAAATCAAGCGAAATATCACCTCTATCCGCGAGATTTTGATGCGTGTCTCTGGACGTAGCATCTCTGTTATTTCTGAACAATGTGGCTTATCTCTAAGAAACTTATCCAATCACTCTCATTTAGTTATTCACGAAGTAGATTCTATTCGCGAAGTTTTAAATGACTTATTAAATCAAATTGATAACGCATTGATGCAACGATTAAATCAAACCATGAAAGTATTAACTGCCTTTGCTGCCGTCTTTTTGCCATTGACGCTGATCACGGGAATTTATGGTATGAATTTTACTTGGATACCTGAATTATCTTGGAAATATGGCTATTTCTATGCTATTTCTCTACTCGTTGTCTGTGCTATCGCCATGCTATATGTTTTTAAAAAGAATAAATGGTTTTGACTTCCATGCTTTGATATATACCAAAAACACCTCAAGATGCGAAGTAGCATTATCGTATCCACGTGCTGTCATCCCCGCGCACGCGGGGATCCAGTGAAAGTAGCACAATTCGTGGGTTATTCCTGGATCCCCGCGTGCGCGGGGATGACAATGTACAACAAGGCTAACCTAAGTTCGCATCTTGAAGTGTTTCTGGTATATATCCACCTTAACACCAGATTAACACTCATTTATAAACACTTAAAAAGGGATTGTTTTAAACCCCCATGTTGTGTAAAATATGCTCAATATTATTTGTTAATTAGATGAGGGTAATTCTATGACAGTGCGTCGTTTAATCAGTATCGTTATTTTAGCGGGGTGTAGTGCAGCCGCTTTAGCCGATAATAGCAATCCTAGCGTTACTTTTATGGCGCAAACCGCTGATGCATCTGAAGTTAAAGTCGTACCCACAGAATCTTTACCTTCTTTCGTAGAAATTAGTCATAGCGATAATAATACGCATCTTTCTGGCCATTTACCTTTTTTTGCTTCCTCTAAAGATTTAAGTGGTATCTCTATGAATTTTAATGTATTTTCTGATGAAACACCCGTTTGTTCTTTTACCGCTAAAATTGATAATGCCTTAAAGGTATCCGTGAGTAATGTTAAGGGAAATTCTTGTCATTTTACGGGCGCTAAAAGTGGCTTAGATCCTTTTTCAGGAAAGGCGGTTTTCCACTTAAAATTAGATAAAGGGCTAGAACAAATCCAAGCGATATAAGAAAATTTAGCGCATACGCATAATACCATTTTGCATCTTATGGCATTAGCGTGATAGAATTGCCATTATATTCTTATCAAGGAGAACATGATGGCAATGACCCCAATCAATGATTTAGCTGCATTAGATACCACGCTACAAAAAGAAGGTGGTGCTTCCATCTTTACTGCACATGGTTTATTAAGCGCATTAAATTGCTATCCTTGTGTTTTACCCATAGAAGATTGGTTACCCATTATCTGGGGCGAAGAGCGCTCTTTTAGCAATTGGCAAGAATTAGCAGAATTATTCGCGGCCTTAGGAAAACTAAACCAAACGGTTGCAGCAAATCTACAAAATCACGCTTTATTGCCTTTAGTGGACTATCAAGCAACTTCTGCTTTTAATTATGCGCAATTAACAGAAGAGCAAAGAGAGTATTTCTTACAATGGTGTGTTGGCTTCACGCAAGGCTTAGCCTGTGGTATGCCTTTTTGGACCGAAGAAGGTAACGAAGAAGTCTTGGGCGCTATTGTTGCCATAGGCACATTAGCCGAGCAAAGCGCCGATTTAATAGATTATGACGATGACGAAGAAGAGGATTTATTAGAAGAAGATGAAGATGCCGATGAAGAAGATTGGGCTGATGAAATTTTCGATGATGAAGAATACGACGAAGAAGAGGATGAGGAAGAAGACGACATTGATGATTTTGACGAAATGGATGTAGATGAAATCGATGAAGACGCTTGGTCGGTGACTTTATCCGATGAAGAAATTGCTGACATGGCAAAAGACATTGTTACGCAAATAAAAGCATTATATCAATATGGTCATGCAGCGACAAATGCATTAGAGAAAGTATGATTTCAAAAGAACTATTCGACGTGATCATCGTCGGCGGCGGGCATGCTGGCTGTGAAGCAGCACTCGCCTCCGCTAGATTGGGCGCAAAAACACTCTTATTAACTCATAATATTGAAACCTTAGGGCAAATGTCTTGTAATCCCGCTATGGGGGGCATAGGCAAAAGTCAGCTCATGAAAGAGATTGACGCTTTAGGGGGCATTATGGCGCTAGCGACCGATCAAGCTGGCATTCAATTTCGAGTATTAAATGCCAGTAAAGGTCCCGCCGTTCGTGCCACACGGGCACAAGTCGATCGTGAATTATATAAACGTGTGATCCGCCGCGTATTAGAAAACACAGAAAACTTAACGTTATTCCAACAAGCTGTCGATGATTTATTAGTGACGGAGGGTGAAGTCTGTGGTGTCAAAACACAAATGGGCTTGCATTTCCACAGTCGTACTGTTGTTCTAACTACCGGCACTTTTCTAGGCGGAAAAATTCATATTGGCTTAAGTCAATATCAAGGAGGCCGCGCGGGTGATCCTCCAGCGAATGCATTAGCGGTGCGCTTACATGAATTAAATTTACCTATTGGCCGCTTAAAAACAGGCACACCACCACGCATAGACAGTCGCACAATTAATTATGACGGATTGCAAGAACAACCGGGTGATACGCCTATCCCTGTATTTTCATTTATGGGGGATCGCGATATGCATCCACAACAAGTCAGTTGTTATATTACGCATACCAATGAAAAAACACACGACATCATTCGCCAAGGGCTAGAACATTCACCGCTTTATACGGGCCTAATTGAAGGCGTTGGCCCACGGTATTGCCCGTCTATTGAAGATAAAATCGTTCGTTTTGCTGATCGCGATTCACATCAAATTTTTATTGAGCCCGAAGGCTTAAACAGCATGGAAATTTATCCTAATGGTATTTCGACTAGCCTTGCTTTTGATACACAATTAGCTTTAGTGCGCTCTATTCGCGGCTTTGAAAACGCACATATTACGCGCCCAGGATATGCTATCGAATATGATTATTTAGATCCACGTGCCTTACATCCTTCTTTAGAAAGTAAGCATTTATCCGGGTTATTTTTAGCTGGACAAATCAATGGTACCACTGGATATGAAGAAGCCGGCGCGCAAGGCTTAATTGCCGGATTAAATGCCGCGCGTAAAGCAAAACAATTACCATCTTGGACACCACGACGTGATGAAGCATATATCGGTGTATTAATCGATGATTTAATCACGTTAGGAACGACTGAGCCTTATCGCATGTTTACCAGCCGCGCTGAATTTCGTTTATTATTACGCGAAGACAATGCTGATTTACGACTCACTGAACAAGGCCGCGAATTAGGATTAGTTGATGATGCGCGTTGGCATGCTTTTTCAACCAAGAAAAAAACCATTGCGGATGGGCAAGCGCTATTACAAAAACGATTTATTCATCCACAAACGCCTGCCGCTACACAATTGCAAAATCACTTTAACATAGACATAGTGAAAGAAGTCGCAGCGATGCAACTCTTAAAACGTCCCGAAATCGATGCTAAAACTTTATTTGCTATTTTAGAATTAGAGATTGCGGATGACACTGTCATTGAACAAATTGAAATTCAAGCCAAGTATGATGGCTATATTGTCAGACAAAGCGATGAAATCGCCAGACTAAAACGCTATAATCAGCTACGCATTCCAGAAAACTTAAATTATAAATATATTTCTGGACTATCCAATGAAGTGCAAGAAAAACTATCTAAAACGCAGCCGCAAAATTTAGATCAAGCCAGCCGTATTCCTGGCATCACCCCCGCCGCTATTTCTATCTTGCAGTTGTATTTGCGTAAAAAGCAAATGCTCAATGAATTGCGGGAGAGTGTGGTTGAGTGAGTTATCTTCTTTATTGCAACAAGGTGTAGAACAATTAAAAGTTCCTTATGATGCTTCCGCGCTAGAAAACATGCTGCTCTATATCGATTACTTAGACCGTTGGAATCAAACCTATAATCTAACCGCCATTCGCGATAAAAAAGAAATGGTCATTAAACACATTCTAGATAGTCTGGCACTCTACCCTTTTATACAAGGCAATCGTTGCTTAGATGTAGGCACCGGGCCAGGATTACCGGGCGTGATTTTAGCATTGGCTTTGCCGCAAATTGAATTTACTTTACTAGACAGTCAAATCAAGAAAGCACAATTTATAAAACGAGTTTTACGCGAACTGCCGTTAGACAATGTCACTGTTTGTCATCAACGCGTGGAAGATCACCATCCAGAATTATTGTATGACGTCATCGTCTCACGTGCTTTTGCCTCTCTAGCCGATATGATAAAGGGTACGATGCATTTACGTAGTTCTCACGGATATTATCTCGCCATGAAAGGGGTGTATCCTCAAGAAGAAATAGCAGCGATTGAATCTTATCATTTCTCTATCGAAGCAGAGCCGTTACATGTTCCCTTCTTAACGGCAGATAGACATGTAGTGATTATTCGTTAATATGTTCTATATATTGTTTATCATTCGCAGTTCAGTCACAATCAAGTAGTACTCTAGCCGATGACGCAACATCTCGTCAAAGATGCTGCCGCGAGACGACAGCATCGCATTTTTAGATGACTCTTGGACGCATATCTAAATCATTTTCATTATTACTACTGTGCTCCTCGCTTGTAGTCTTATGACCAAACAGCGTATTTCTACCCGTTATTGCAATCACTTTGACAGGATCATGAGATGCCTTGGGAGATGATTGAGCTGCAACAATTTCTAAGAACTGTTGTGCTATTTCTTTATCTTCAAACGGACTAAGATTCCCTTGTTTAAATTGCTCAATAGTCGTTATTAAAACATTGGGCTCTTTTACCGATTCAAATAACTCTATGATAGAATCTGCGCGCTTAATATCCTGCTTAACTTCCTCAATTTGAGTATCTATTATTCTCTTTTTGTCTCGCAGGGTAACTGTCCTGTTATTGAATGCAATAATAGGATTTTTTTCGTTACTTTCCTTTACTTCATTTCCTTCTACAGGGCTTTTTTGATTTTGACGGCCTTTCTTTGTAAGCAATTCATCTGTTCCTACACCTGTTTTTAATGTTGTACGCTTGCTTGTAAACTCTTCCCGAAGTTTAGATAACTCCTG
>CBFGYT010000020.1:0-11529 GCA_965653065.1 uncultured bacterium
TGCTTGTTTTATTACGGCTAGTATATCCAAAATAATAAGCGGATGGCACGCCGTTAGAATACACTTCGACCACAGCGCCGGGAATACCTCTTTTTTGCATCCAAGGTTGTACAATATTAGTTATTTTGCTTTCTAGTGCAGGAGAAGGAGAAGAGGGGGTGGCAAAAAGTGAAGATACAATGAAACATAAGCCAGCAATTAAGCTGCATTTTGACCAATTTTGCATCATAAGTACGCCTTAAAATTCTATTTAACGCCAGTATATAATATTGATTTAGAAAAGAATATAGAAGTATATCGTTTGCTTGGCAAAATATAAGAGCCTCGTAGCAACACGTTCGATATATATTATCGTATTTCGCAGTGAGATGGGTAGAATTATTACAAAACTGATTGAGCCTTATGTAAGGTCGTGCTATTATCGACCAATAACTAATGCTAAAGCGTAAGGTATCCAACAAAATGTCCGCAATACAACAAGACTTTGAACATGCCTGTCAAATACAAGATTTTACAAAAATAGAAAAATTACTTCGAGCTGATCAGGATAGAAGAGCAATTGATGTTAATCAGTATGTAGTAGTGATTAAACTACACCACGACGATTGCTTATGTAATATCTTTCATTTGGCGATTATTAAACAGCAAAAAAGAATTATAACATTATTACAAGAAAGAATAGAGGGCGATGATATATGTTCAAAGCTATCTATTCCCATAGTATACGCACGTAATAAAACGACGAGAATGGCCGATTTTTTAGACGCTGCAGCTATCGGCGGAGATGTGGATATAATGAAATGGTTGATTGAGATCCGCGCTGACCTTAGGGCTAATGTTCGTTACAACATGGGGCTTACAGCATTGCATTGGGCTGCGGAATTGGGTCACACTGAAATAGCGACACTATTGTTGGATAACGGGTTTAACGTTAATGTTATTGGATTTAATAAAAGGTATACTCCTTTACATCAAGCGGTTTGCAGCGGTCATTTTAATGTTTTTGTATTGTTACTTAGCCGCGGAGCTGATGTTAATATGCAGGACCTCATTGGTTTTTCGCCATTAATGTATGCTATTCAAGTCGCCGGTAGAGAGCAATTTGCAGAATATCTGCTTCGTCATCAGGGAATCAAGCTTCAACTTCAAGACCAATCGTTAAATACAGTTTTACATGGAGCTGCAAATGAGGATTCTTCTTCATTTATTCACCTCTTATGGAATTATGCAGAAAATAATGTGGGGCAGGGCAATGTCAGCAGACAAGGAAAAGGAAATCGCGACAACTCATTATTTTGGCGTTCTATTATGACGGGCAATAATATGGGCATGAGAATGGCTTACCAATACAATCTAAAGCCATTGTTTAATATATGTAATGAGTATGATGAAATGCCATTGGAAACAGCCGCTATCAAAAACAGAATGAATGCTTTTATAGCATTCATTGAATGTGGTGCCTTACTTAATACACCGCTTGCGCAGGCATTACGGCAAGCTTATCTTGCTATTTGGAATGTAATTGTCGATAAAGAGCGGACTAAAATCGAGATTGTTAAGGTGCTCCAAAAGGAAAGAGAAAATTTCTTGTCCACAAACACGTTAAATGAACATAGAGAAGTATTAAAAATTCAACCCAAATATGCGATAGGGTATCCCAAAGTATCCAGCGAGGATAAAAGCAGGTTGATTGAAACTCTCCTTTATTGTGCGGTTAAGGACTTAATGTTGCGAGTGTTAAAAATACAGTTTACAGACGCAGACGATAGTATACCTAAAAATTTTCATACAGCTTTAATCAAAATATACCATCTTCTGCAAGTTTGTATAGATACACAAGCACAAGATAAGGTGTCCGAAGTTTTTAATACCCTGTTAACGTGGATGACGACCGTTATTCCTGCATTACAATCGATCTGGCCTGAAAAAATAGAATCGATGTTGCAGACATTGCAGCGGCGAGCGGAAAAAGACCATGCGAAGTTGGGTTCGCGGCAACTGCAGGCATTAATTATTGTGATTACCGCTAAGCTTGAGTTAAGTGGAATTACAGTGAATTTATCGGCCGAAGTCACAGGTAATCATTTGCAGCGAGGAGAAAGCTCAAGTCAAGCAACATGTCGGCGGCGGGATATTATTAAACGGTATAAGATGCTGGACTTTAGTCCTTCACGCAGAGCTGGGAATCCTCAACAAGAGGCTGGAAGCACATCTAATTGCACGCCATAATATTGGCAAATATATAGCCATAATACTACCCGCTGAAAAATCTTATTTTGGTGACTCAAATTCAATCTTTGTCTTCTGTGCACGATTTGCTCTCTTATAATGCCTGCAGATTGCCTTCAAGTAAGTCTTTTTTCACTGTAAACCATTATGATAATGCCAATTTCTGCGATTGCCATTAATTTGAGTCAATTCATAATGTATAAATCACTTGAATTTAGTCATCAGATAACATATAATCCCTCCACCGTTGATACAATGAGTTTATTGCGGGGTGGAGCAGTCTGGTAGCTCGTCGGGCTCATAACCCGAAGGTCGTAGGTTCAAATCCTGCCCCCGCTACCAATTATAAAAAAGGTAGAAAAGTGAGCGGCTTTTCTATAGTACGAAAAATGGGCTACAAGCCCATTTTTAATTTGTGAGTGTGAAAATGATAGATCCGCAATTAGAAGCACTGTTGGCTCCAGCGATTACGCATTTAGGGTATGAGCTTTGGGGAATAGAACAGAACCAGCAAGGGCATCGTATGGTGTTGTGTATCTATATTGATAAACCGGGTGGTGTTACATTACAAGATTGTGCGCGTGTCAGCTCTGATCTATCTGCATTACTAGAAGCGGAAAGTCATTTAGACATAGCCTATATACTAGAAGTATCGTCACCGGGAGTGGAACGAGTTTTATTTACTTTAGCGCAGTATCAGCGCTTCATAGGGCAAACGGTGAATGTGAAACTCTATGATAAAATAGAAGAAAGACGGCAATGGCAAGGGGTGTTAACAGCGGTGGCAGACAATGAAGTGGCTATTGCAGTAGCAGATGCGGTATATCACATCCCATTTGTTAATATTAAGAAAGGGCATATTGTGTATTCTGAGTGAGGCCAACATGAGTAAAGAAGTTTTAGCATTAGTGAAATCTTTATCCGATACAAAAGGTATCAATCAAGATGTTGCATTTCAAGCGGTAGAAGCGGCATTAGTAGGCGCAACCAAAAAGCGTTATGGCGCAGATTGGGATATCGTTGTTAAAATGGATAGAGAAAGCGGCGAACATAGCACGACGCGTCGTATCAGCATTGTGGCCGATGAAGATTATTTTATAGAAGGTGCGCAGTTAAATATTACTGAAGCATTAAAACAAGGAATGGATGTGAAAGTGGGGGATGTATTAGAAACACCACTGGAATCCATTGCGTTTGGACGTATCGATTCTTTAGCCGCAAAACAAACTATTTTACAGAAAATTCGCGAAGCAGAACGCCATGAAGTTGTCCATACTTTCTCAGATAAGGTAGGGCAATTATTCACAACGGTGGTTAAGAAAGTAACGCGTGAATGGTTATTATTAGATTTAGGCTTTAATGCCGAAGGATTATTGCAGCGTTCGGAAATGTTACAAACAGATGCGTATCGCATTGGCGATAGAGTACGTGCTTATTTATTTGATGTGCATTACGAACCTCGTGGGCCACAATTATTTTTTAGTCGTACTAAACCAGGCATGTTAATGGAATTGTTTCGTATAGAAGTGCCCGAAATTGGGGAACAAATTATTCAAGTCATGGCAGCAGCGCGCGATCCAGGTGTTCGTGCGAAGATTGCGGTTAAGACGAATGATGGTCGTATTGATCCTATAGGCGCTTGCATTGGTATGCGTGGATCTAGAGTTCAAGCCGTGTCGAATGAATTAGGCGGCGAACGAGTTGATATTATTTTATGGGATGATAATCCTGCACAGTTAGTCATCAATGCCATGGCGCCTGCTGAAATACAATCCATTGTAGTTGATGAAAATTTACATACAATTGATATTGCCGTTAAATCAGAGCAACTATCACAAGCCATAGGACGCAATGGTCAAAATGTGCGATTAGCCAGCGAATTAACGGGTTGGACATTGAACGTTATGACACCAGAAGAAATTGAAGCGAAAGCCCAAGTAGAACAAGGCTCTTATCAAGATTTCTTCGCTGAAAAATTAAATGTGGAAGAAGAAATTGCCGCTATTTTAGTGCGTGAAGGATTCACGACATTAGAAGAAGTTGCTTATGTTGCTTTAGAAGATATGTTAGCTATAGAAGAATTTGATGAAGATATTGTATCTGCTCTACGCGAACGTGCCGTAGAAGCGATTGCCGAAGAAGAGGCGAAACGGCAATCTGCAGCAAAACCAGCAGACGATCTTTTGTCTATGGAAACCATGACCGAAGAGTTGGCTTATCGTTTGGCTGCAGCTGGGGTGGTGACGATGGAAGATTTAGCAGAATTGGCAATTGATGATTTATGTGAAATTGACAAAAGTTTAGATGAAGAACGAGCTGCCAAATTAATTATGAAAGCGCGTGAGCCTTGGTTCAAATAAAGCGAGTCATAATAAATAATAGAGGTGACTTATGATAGAAAATGACGATAAACCAAAAACAGAATCTACTGAAAAACCTGCATCTTCATCGAGTGCGCCTAAAAAGTTAGGGCTCAAAAAAACGGCTGCAGAAGTCGTTAAACCCAACGCTAAAATCACGTTAAAAAAGAATATTGCCAGCCAAATTACGATTGAGCAAACCGAAGGGCGCAGTAAAGTCAAAAGTGTAGTCGACGTCGTTGTGAAGAAAAAACCTTCTTTAACGAAGAAAATTGTACAAGCTCCTCCTGTGGAAGAAGAAGTACCGGTTGTTTCGTCGGGTATAGAAGATGTTATCCCCTTTGTTGACACGAGTCCGGCTTCTGACACAAGTGCTGCTAAAGAGGCAGACACGACTACAACGGAAGAAACGGCTAAAAAAGGAAAAACTAAGAAAGCACAGATGCCTAAAGAAGATGCATCCTTGAGCTTAGATGAAGGATTTAAAAAGCTAGAAGCAGAAGTGCGCTCAACGCAAGCAAAACAAACACCTCGAGATGAAGAGGGCGATGAATTTGGTGATGGTAAACGTGGACATAAAAAAGATAGTCGACGTGGTGGTCGCAGTGATATAGGAGCAGACGATTCTGCCAGTAAACGTTATAAAGTAGAAAAACGTGGTGGCGTTTCTCATCATAAGAGACATACCGATGAAGCAAGACGTGCATTGCATCAAGAATTTGCTAAACCAACTGCGCCTATTGTGCATGAAGTGATTGTTCCTGAAACGATTACGGTTTCTGATTTAGCGCAGAAAATGTCGGTCAAAGGGGTAGACGTGGTCAAAGCCTTAATGAAATTAGGTGCCATGGCAACCATCAATCAAGTTATTGATCAAGATACTGCTATGATAGTGGTAGAAGAAATGGGACATGTAGCTAAAGTTGCAACTGCGAATGAAATGGAAAGTAATCTTTTCTTAGAAGAAGCCGCACAAGGTGGAACAGACGTAGCAAGACCTCCCGTTGTAACCATCATGGGACATGTGGATCATGGTAAGACATCGTTATTAGATTATATACGCCGCACTAAAGTGGCTAGCCATGAAGCAGGCGGTATTACGCAGCATATAGGGGCTTATCACGTTACGGTAGACAGGGGCACCATTACTTTCTTAGATACTCCTGGGCATGAAGCGTTTACTGCTATGCGTGCACGCGGTGCTCAATGTACAGATATCGTCGTGTTAGTCATTGCGGCTGATGATGGCGTAATGCCACAAACGATAGAAGCAATACAACATGCACGCGCTGCTGAAGTGCCTATGGTCGTAGCGATTACTAAAATCGATAAACCGGGCGCAGATGCAGAAAAAATCAAAGGCGAACTGTCTAATTATGGTGTGGTTTCCGAAGAATGGGGCGGCGATGCTTTATTTACCGCCGTTTCATCTAAATCAGGTGTGGGCATTGATGATTTATTAAATGCTATTTTATTACAAGCAGAAATGTTGGAATTACGTGCCAAAGTAGGCATTCCTGCAAAGGGCATCGTATTAGAGTCACGTTTAGATAAAGGTCGTGGCCCAGTCGCATCTATCTTAGTGCAAACAGGCGAATTAAGAAAAGGTGACATTATTTTATCCGGATTAGAATTCGGACGAGTTCGCGCTATGTTTGACGAAGTCGGTCAAGCGATTGATAAAGCAGGCCCGTCTATTCCTGTGGAAGTATTAGGATTGTCTGGAACGCCGAATGCGGGGGATGATGTTTGGGTGGTGGCCGATGAACGTAAAGCACGCGAAATTGCTTTGTATAGACAAGGTAAATTTAGAGAAGTAAAACTGGCCTCGCAACAAACGGCTAAATTAGATAATTTATTTGAACGTATGAGCGAAGGTGCAGTGAGTTCGTTAAATATCGTATTGAAGACAGATGTGCAAGGTTCTGCAGAAGCTCTGCGTGATGCACTTACAAAACTGTCAACCGATGAAGTTAAAGTAAAGATCATATCCAGTGCGGTCGGTGGTATTACCGAGACAGATATTAATTTAGCGATAGCTTCTAAAGCGATTGTTATCGGGTTTAATGTGCGTGCGGATGCGGGGGCTAGAAAATTAGTCGCTGCCGAAGGGGTAGATTTACGCTATTATAGCGTTATTTATAGTGCGATTGAAGAAATCAAACAAGCTTTATCAGGAATGCTATCACCCGAATTAAAAGAAAAAATCATGGGGATTGCCGAAGTACGAGATGTGTTCCGCTCACCTAAGTTTGGTGCGATTGCAGGCTGTATGGTTATTGAAGGATTAGTGAAACGGCATTTGCCTTTACGCGTATTAAGAGACAATGTGGTTATTTATGAAGGCGAATTAGAGTCGCTACGACGCTTTAAAGAAGATGTCGCTGAAGTCAGAAATGGTATGGAATGCGGTATAGGCGTTAAAAACTACAATGACGTTAAAGTGGGCGATCAAATTGAAGTGTATGAAATCATAGAAGTAGCCAAGAGTTTATAATGAAGACATTTCAACGGACGGACAGAGTAGCCGATCTCATTCAAAAAGAACTAGCCATCATTTTGCAAGCGCAATCACGCGATGGTTATTTGCCCATGATCACCGTATCGGGGGTCGAGGTGAGTCGAGACTTAGCTTATGCTAAAGTGTATGTCAGCACTTTGGGAGAAGAAACTGAAATTAAAGTGGTCGTCAAAACATTAAATCAGATGGCCAGCAAATTACGTTATTTATTAGCGCAAACGGTTAAGCTCAGAAGTACACCGCAATTGCAATTTATTTATGATAATTCCATTGTCGATGGCAATAAGTTAAGCGCTCTCATCGATTCTGTTGATCCGGATAAACCAAAGGATTAACGCCCGTGGCCAAGTCATTTTTACGCCCCTTGCACGGTTTTTTATTATTAGATAAACCCCTAGGCCCATCCTCCAACCAAGCTTTGCAAACCGTCAAAAAAATATTTTATGCTGAAAAAGCAGGGCATACCGGTAGTTTAGATCCTTTGGCTTCTGGAATGTTACCCATTTGTTTTGGTGCGGCAACTCGGTATGCACAATACTTGCTAAATGCCGATAAAACCTATCGTGCTGTCATTCGTTTAGGGCAAACGACAACGACCGGTGATCGAGAAGGCAAGATTATAGAAGAAAAGCCACTGCCGTTATTAGGTGAAAAAGATATTCGTGGGGTATTGAAAGAATTTCTCGGCAAGCAAAAACAACATCCTCCTATGTATTCAGCATTAAAACATCAAGGAAAGCCTTTATATGAATTAGCGCGTCAGGGCATTGAAGTAGAGCGCGAGGCAAGAGAGATTGAGATTTATTCCATTTCTTTAATAGAGTATGCTATTACCACAATCACAGTAGAAGTGCGTTGCAGTAAAGGCACTTATATTCGAACGTTAGCAGAAGATATAGGCAAGCGTTTAGAATGTGGCGCTCATCTGCAAGCATTGCATCGCTTATCGATAGAAGGATTTGCGTCACAACAAATGGTTTCTTTGTCACATTTAAAAGAGATTGAGAAAGATAAAGGATTAACTGCACTGCAAAATTATATTTTACCCATTGATGCGGCGTTAAAGCACTACCCTCAGTTGATACTGTCACAATGGTGGTTAACAGTATTACGTCAAGGAAAGAAATTTGTCTATCCAGAGTTAACAGCAGGCATCAAGCGTCTTTATGATCAATCAGGACAGTTTAAAGGGTTAGTGACGGTCGATGAAGAACATCGTATTTCGGTATTACGATTGTTGGCGTATTAAAAACGATCGGCATAGCGATTTCTATAATACTCTAACCACCCCGACATCCCATAAGTTTCTAAATAGTCCATTCCTTTTTGCAGATAAGCATCCGCTTTCTTAAAATCTTTCTCATGAGTATAATAGTCAGCATAAGTAAAGCATATAAAAGGTAATTGAAAGTTACAGCCAATTTCATGCGTAATCTTTTCCGATAGCTTCAATAAAGGGATTATTGTATTGGTGTGCGTATGAAGTTGATTATAGAGAGCGGCTTGAATGCGATAACATTGTGCAAGCAAGGGCTTTCGTTTGTTTTCTTCAGCGTTTTTAATTAAATCATTAATCGCTTCTAAAGCAAATGTGGATTCTCCCATCAGCGATATGACTTCCGCCAAATGAGCGGCCGCACCAGGAGAAAAAGCATAGTTGACAGATTTGTATTTTTCTAAGCATTTACGTATTTTTAATAATAACCCGTCCCATTCTCCTAAATAATAACAACATTGATAGTAGTAAGCGGTTGACATTAATAAGAATAATCCATGTTGTACTTCTTCAGCAGCGAGTTTATGTTGATACGCACGTGTCTTACATTCTTCAAAGTGACCCAATCCAAAGTCAAAACAATATAAGCTAATACCCGCAGCGACAAATTTTTCTGAGATAGGCATACTAGAGAGCGCTTCTTCGACTAACGGATATTTATCTTTAAACTTAGAAAATTGTGCACATTCAGCATAGCAGCGAGACAAGTGCATATACGTGACACTAACGACAGGAATGCCAGTATAGTAATTGACATAAGAGAATGGCAACTGGCTAGAAGTGATTTTTTCTGCTAAAGAATAAAATTTATCATAGTCGCCTAACGGCCAATAAGCATGCATAATCATAAAATAAAGAGACATTCTAACATCTGCCGTACTTAAATTGTCTTTTTCTGCTTGAACAACGACCGAATCTAAATTGGAATACATTTTTTTTGCCACTTCATGAGCAACAAGGGCCTTCCCCATCATAGATCGATTAATGACTATCCACCCTTGTGCTAGACATTCAATGCCAATATTTTTATACTGTTTTGCCCAATGCGTTAATTCCTCAATGATTTTTATAGAGGCGTCTCTTTGTTGCGTAATAAATAGATCATGGATAAACAGCAACATGATCCGACTGTAACTATTAAAACTTCGTGCGCGTTCTTCCTCATTCATGCTATCAAAACAAATTTTTGCATTCTCACCCACAATGACCCCTTGTGATACAGGGAAATCAATAGAATGTTGATTAGGAACCATTTTATTATAGTAGTCGACGGCCTTTTCCCATAGGCCAGCAGAAAAAGCATGATATGATAGAATAGTATAAAATGAAGATAAGTTTTTTGCTTTGCTTGTTTCTATCTTTGTGATTAAACGAAGATGATATTCTTGTTTTGTTTTCCGCAATAAGGTGTTATAAGTAGCATCACAAATATGCGCGTGCCTGAAAGAGTATTCTCTCTCAGGGTATAAGTTAGTTTGGTGAATAAACCCATTCTGCTCCAAGGAACTTAATGCTTTGCTGAATTCTTCATTATTTAACTTGCTTAGATAACGCAGTAAAAACAAAGGGAATGATTGTCCTAAAATAGAAGCTTGTTGTAATAGTTTCTTGTCTGTTGGCGATAATCTATCAATACGGCTAATAATTAAACCGCTAATCGTTTGTGGTAATTGTGATAGTGAAAAGTCTTTAGAAAGGCCATAGCCTTTTTCTGTTTTGACAAATGTATTTTGTGCAAATAGTGTTTTGACATATTCTTCTATGAAAAATGGGTTGCCACAAGATATTTCTAAAATCATGTTGGATATTTCTTCTAAATTCTCTGTGGTAGGCAATAGCATATTTAATAGTTCATGACTATTTTCTTCAGATAAAGGCAACAAACTAAGCTCTGTTATGATATCTTTACATGAATTTAACAAATCAAATTCAGAACGATAGTCAAGCAAAAATAGAGCATGAATAGATTTTGCCTTGTGGATTAGAAATTCAATAATCGCTAAGCTATCAGGATCACACCAATGTAAATCTTCAAAAACAATAACGAGCTTATGGACTTTACTATAGAATATTAAAACATCTAAGATGCTTTGACAGAGTATCTTTTTTTGTACTACGGTAGATAACCCAGTCCAATAAGGATTATTAACTTTTGCGCCTAGCATAGTCAATAGAGCCGGGATGGCTAATTTTTCCTGAAAATTTATTTTGCTCATTTCATTTTGAATGGTTTGGATCTGTATATCAGTTAATTGAATTACAGGGACTTGAAATATATTATGCAAAAAATAGCGAACAGTTGCAAAGCTGTCTTTCTGTTCGTAAGTGAGACATGCCGTTGAGAAAACAATGGCGTCTTCTTCTATTGCAAGACGTTTACATTCATAAACAAGCCGACTTTTCCCCATGCCTGGTTCCGCTTTAAATGCCAGAGTATCTCCTTGTTGCGATAAATTCTCTAAAAAAGACTTGAATAAGGCAATTTCATTCTTTCTGCCAATAAAGTAAGTGCCTTCATAAAACTCTTTATCAATCTTACGACGAATGGCTTCTTGATTAATCCCTACTAAGGCATAAGTAGGAATGGCTTCTTCATAGCCTTTTACAAATTTTTTATCTAAAGACTTTGTTTGTACATACTTATCAATTAGATGAGTGGCCACTTCAGTCAGTTGGATTTCATTGTGCATCGCAGTTTGCATCATGCGCGCGGCTAAATTAACAGATTCGCCTACAGCATCATATTGATTGTATTTTTTGCTGCCCATAACATCAATCACAGCCTCACCACAGTGTATCCCTGCATAGAGTTTTAAAGGAAGAGAATAATTGAAAAGATATTGTTGTAACATATAGGCGGTTAAACAAGCTCTTAAAGTATGGTCTTCATAGAAAACAGGTGCGCCAAAAATTGCAAATATGGTATCCCCAATATTTTTTATTAAAGTGCCATCAAACTTGCGAATGGTTTCTTTAATGGCATCTGCAACATTTTCGTCTTCTATAGTGTCTGCTTTTGCTTGATATAATTTTAGAAATAAGCTGGTAACCGTTTTACGTTCGCCATGCATCTCTTGTGATAAATCTTTTTGTCGATTACTTTGAGCGGATAGTCGCTGTTTATTCTCAAAATTATCTAATGC
>CBFGYT010000021.1:0-11434 GCA_965653065.1 uncultured bacterium
ACAGGCTAATACCACCGGCGCATGATTTAAATTTTGTTCTTCTAGAATGGAGAGTTCTTGATACTTTGGTCTAGTCATACTTATCATAGGAACATTATATCGCCCAGCTAATTTAATTAAATTTTTAGTTGTTTCCCAAGGAAGAGATGCAGCAATCACATCAATTTCACCTGTATCCAATGGTAAGGTATTTAGCGTGTCGATATCGCACTGTATAACTTTAATATTTTTAGATAAAATAAAAGGGCGTATCTTATCGACAGTTAATTGTAATAGTTCATTGGAACGATCAAGCAAAACTAATGTATCAACGTCTACATGGGTGGCAAGGTAATAGGCAACAGCAATACCCATTTGACCTAAACCACAAACTGCTATCTTAAACATAGATAGATTCCTTACGTGTAGAAAATATTATACAAACTATAGTAAATAAAGCAGAGATGATCGTCAATGATAAAAAAGTGATATTCCATGCGTTAAAACGTAATCCAAATCCACTTAAGAAAGTACCAGAAAAATTTCCCGCCCCTTCCCCTATACCCATAGCGAGCGCATTCATTGCAAACCCTACAGTATGATGTTCTTTCGGGCACCCACTAGCGACCAATGCACTCAACGCAGGGATTAATAAAATTTCCGCTACAGTCCAAATGAATATAGCAAAATAAGCTGTGATTATATAATGAAAACTTCCTAATGCGAAAAAACCTATAGCAAATAAGCCAAAAGAACAGGCTATGATCGTAAACTCATTTTTTAAAATTCTAATTGCAAATTTGCCAATGGGTACTGAGAATAAGATGACGATAGCGGCATTAATAAAAAATAATACACCTAATAAATTTTTCCGCATTAATCCATTGCTGACGAAAATGGGTAAGGAGGTAAAAAACTGAGCATATAGAAACCATCCAAAAATCGTCAGTATAATTGGACCCCTTAGAGATTTTATTTTAAAATGCGCTACAATTCCTTCAATAGATATTTTTGTTGGCTCTGTTTCAGGAAATTTTGAGAAAGATAGTTTAGCAACAATCGCGCTTATAAAGAAAATGATTGCTGGAAAAAAGCACAGCCATTCCTTTGGGTGGTGAAGCATAAGATAGTTTCCAATTAATGGTCCAAATGCTGCGCCAATATTGGTAGCCACACTCATTTTAGCATATTTCATGAAATGAGTGTCCTGAGACTTTGACATCGCAGCAGCAGTAAACACTTTAATTAATAAGCTATTAGTACCATATCCTGTACCAAGCAATATCAAGCATATCATTATTACCCAAGGCGAAGCGGTTAATCCCATTAAAAAGCACCCTAATGCACACAATCCTAGAGAATAAACAAAGGTCTGCTTTGTGCCAAAAAAATTAATCAAGGGTGAAAAAACTATTCTAGTTACCCGTAAAGACAAAGCAGAAAATAGTAATAAATAAGAAGTTAATAGCGGTGAATATTTTAATATCGTGAGAAAGTATACAGATAATAAAGCATAGAGCGAAAACAATCCTAAATTTGATAGCATATTTTCCATTAATAAGAAAGACCAAGTACTTCTATTATATTGCTTTAACATTTGCCTTATCCTCAAAATCAAAAACCAACTGGTTGATACGTCGTTTTGATTGCACCCAAACAAGCGCCGAATCTAAAATCAATGGAAAAGCATTCTCTCCTAACTGCTTTAAAATAGATGTAGAGAAGACTGGCATGATAGGATATGCTAAAATGGCCAATATCTTAAGTGAAAGCAATCCCAAGGCTATAGTGGTTCTGTAGTATGATATTTGAATTTTTCCTTCACATAAAGGCTGCTCAAACATTATAAATTGTAGCGCTTCATCAACTAAAAGACATAATTGTCTGGAAATTGCTTTCGGTGAGAAAGTTTCCACCTGATAATGTTTCTCAATATAAATTTTATGCTGCTGCAACCACTCAAAATAGTGCAGTTGGCAATTAGACCATAATCCAGGCTCAGGTGCTAACCAATTAAAATTGTTTAGACTTTTATTTAATAACACGATAAGGGTTTGCCATTTTTCGACTAACTCTGTGTGGATAAATTTTTTGAACTCTAATAAAGAGAAGTTTGTCCGTACACTTTCCGGCCTAGTATAGCAAATATATAATCTTACAGCATCGATTGAATAGTCATTAACTAATTCTTTTATCCCTATTACATGCTTTTTGCTAGTAGAAAATTTTCTATTATCTAATTCGTAAAATTGATTTGCAATTGAGTAAAGCCGTAAGTCATTGCATCCATATGCAAGTAATAAAGCTGGGAAAAGAATTAATCGCCAAAATCTATTGTCAACGCCTAGAAATTGAATGATTTGCTCATTGCTGATGGCAAAATTTTCTGGTTTAGCAGTAAGATATCGTGATAACAGCTCAAAATAAGAGTAAATAGCAATTTCTTTGCCATCAGGCGCATTGATTTTCTTTCCCCAATTTCCTAGATGCGTTATTGGAATATTAGGCAAAGGTGTTTCAAATACGTCTAATACATAGCTTCTAATCAATGGATGCGTGTGTGGCTGATTATGCAGTTGTAATAAAGCATCTTTATAGGTCTCTAATAAAAAAAACCATCGGGAAATGGTTTTCTTTTGCGGTGTGTTTTTACAACAAGCACAGCTCGGATCTAAAATAGAAGACTCTTCATAATATAAATTACAAGCTTCACATACAGAGCCAGATGAATCTTCTCTGCAGTAAGGACATGTACCATGCAAATAAGCCTCATGTAAATACTGATCACAATGATCACAAAACCATGCTTCAGAAAGAGATTCTGTCAAAAGATTCAATTCTATTAACTTATTAAATACGTCCTGAGTAAGTTGAGTACATTTTTGAGAATATCTCGGTCTCACAAAGGAATCTATATTTATTTTTGCTAATTGTAAAGATGTCTGTATCTGATCAACAAGTTGATCTAGTACTATATCTAATGGTATCCCACTGATCTGCGACATATAGTGAGGATAACTTTGATTTTCATCTACGCCACATACATGAAAAACTTCTTTTTTACATAACTCTCGATGAAAACGTTTATAAACATCTGCAGCTAAATAGGGCCCAGCTAGGTGCCCAATGTGTAAATCTCCATTCGGAGTTGGAGCAGCACTATAAATATAAGTGACTCTATTTTCCTTATTATTTGCTTTAGTAGCGCCCCCTAGATAAAGCCTTGGATTTTCCCACCAAATAGTAAGATAAATTAAATCTTCATTTCGAGAGTAATTACAGATAGAATGCTCAGTATAGGGCTGAAAGTAAATAGTATCGCCAACACTCACTTTTTCGCTTTTACCTTGACTAATAACACCACCGTCTCCTTTCACAATAAAAAAAATTTCTGCATCATGATGCATATGGGGCATACTAGTTTTCCCTGGTTTAACCGCAACTAACGCTGAAGAAAAGCTATTTCTTTCTTTTCCAGCAGGGACTACATTCTTAACGTCAGTTGCTAATGTCGAAAAAGTAAAAGCAGCTCTATTAAATCGTTCTATTCGCATATTACTCCTTGCTAATTATCATAGGCGTTAAATTCGCAGCTTTTTCTAAGCTTTGTTCAACAAACTCATATTCAACCGCGCTGGCCATAATGGCAGCTCCTCGTTGAGTCGCAAAATTGTTGGGCGGCAATGACACTGGTTGCCCTGGTTTGAGCTCTAGAAAAATAGACCGAATCATTTCGTTACTCAACAAAGGTTCGACTTTTTCAATGCCTCGGAATACTCCTTCAGATTGTGCAAGCAAAAATCGGACTCCTGCATACTGAAAATGAGGAATATTCATTTCTGGCTGCTCTCCTAAAATTGTCTTAATAATCTGAATATAAAAATTGACTCCTGTCGCCATAGGAATAAGGTGTGAAGTAATGTAATCTCCACCGATCCTCGCGGCTATTTCAATAAATTTAAATCCTCGAGAAGTCCATTTCGCTTCCAAATGAAAAGCGCAGTTATTTAATTTAAGTTCCGATACAATTCTGATAGCATTTTTCTTGATGACTTTTTGTTTTTCATCTGGCATAATAGAAGGGTGAATATGCTGATACTCTAAATGGAAAGGATCAGTCGTCCATTTGTCAGTAATCCCGGCTACAGTCACTTCATCATTATAAACCCATCCTTCTACGCTAAATTCATTACCGTCCAGATATTCTTCAAACAGTATTTCAGAGCCATAAAATTTAAAGATAGGATCTTTTTCTGGAGATGAAATTACGCGTAATTTTTCAAATGCTAAAGTTGCTTCTTCTTCTGAATTGACTACAAATATCCCTTTGCTTCCAGAGGCTCCGGTTGGTTTCATGACTGCTGGGAATCCAATTTCACGCATGGCTTTTTCTAGACTATCTCGCTCTATTACTTTGCGATATTTTGGAAGCAGCTCTTTTAACTCTGACAAAGCTTCGAGCATCGCATATTTATTACGCGCTGAATGCGCAGCTTCTCTAGATGGACCACGTAAATTTAACGTTTCATTTAGTTTGGCGACCAATTCAACATCTCTATCTGCCCAAGTTAATATTCCATCTATTTTGACCTGTTTGTTAATAGATTTTACTTTTTCTATTGTCTTATCATGATCAAATGTATCGACAATATCGATAATTTTAACAAATGGTTTTGCAAGATCATAAGGTTTATCTGTCAATAAAATAATATCACAACCTAATTGTCTGGCAGCCATTAATGCAGCATATGCCTCATGAGAAGTTCGTCGTAAATTGAGAAATAAAATTGTTTTAGCCATAGGTCACCTCTGTATTTTTTGATTCAATATGTTGCAATATAGTTCTAGCTCTACCAGGTAAATCTGCGATTGTTCCCTCAGTAAATCCATGCGTTTTTTGAGAGTATCCCTGAAGATATATTCCAACATTAAAGTTTGATTTAGCACAAATTCTGTAATAGCTGTCTACATCATAATCTCCTTTTTTAAGCGTAAGATATTCTTTCATATTTGTTAACAAAGGCATTGCGCCAACATTTCTATAGCCTGTTGCAAAGCAGATAATATCTGAAGAGAATGAGTCTATTTTACCGTGCAGCTTGTCTCTATAGAAAATTTGATACTTACTTTCTTTACTTTTAATATTCCTTAACTCGCAGAATGGATAAGTCTTTAAAGGTGAATATTGTTGAAGTTGTCGGCTATAGGATAAGTAAGCTATCTTACGAACTAGATCATTGTCAACTGCAGAAAAATTGCTGAGAGATAAGTTTCTCATTAAAAGATCTCTGGCGTTTTCAGATAGGGTATAGAATTTTTCAGATGACACATGAGAATATAAACTATTAACAATAGGATTATCATTTAAAGAGTGGAAAATAAATCCTCTTGATAAAATAGAAACACGTGCCCGTTCGAAATTAGTTAATAAATAATGAGTAATTTCTGCTGCACTTTGGCCAGCACCAATAACAGTAAAAGAATATGGGTTATTTACATTTAATTGACAAACATTGTCAATAAAGTTTTGAGCATGGAATACTGATTGATTAAGATTAATGTCTATCTTTGGTATGTCAGCAGGCACCCCTGTACCAATCACTATGTTTTTTGCTAAATATACTTCTGTAGTTTTTGTTTTTTGATTAGTAACTGCAACCTCAACAAAATCAATATCTTTCCCACATCGGGTGTAAGGATTAATTTCAATAACATCTCTGTTATATGCAACATGGGCAGCCAATCTTCTAGCAGCCCATTGAAAGTAGGCGTTAAATTCTTGTCGTGTAGGAAAAAAGTTTCTTAAAGAAGTGAATTCTAATAATCTATTTTGTTCTTTTAAGAAATTCAGAAATGAAAAATCACTTTGGGGGTTGTGTAGCGTGACTAGATCTTTTAAAAAAGGCGTCTGTATTGTAACATCTGGGATCATCATTCCTGGATGCCAGGAAAAATTCGATTTTTTTTCTAAAAACAAATACGCGCCAGTATAGTTAGCTTCTTTTAATGCAACAGCTAAAGATAGATTCGATGGCCCAAAACCTATTCCAATTAAATCATAAACAGCTTTATTTGATTTATTCATTTGTGTCATTATCCTTTTCTTAGCGGCTGCCGTCTATTGTAATTTTTTTACCCACATAAGGAAAGTATTATAACACAAAATAGTCTTATGGGAATGGTTATTAATTCTTTTTGTATGTATTTTTTGAAGATAACGCGCTATCTGATGTCCAGTATTGACGCTAATACATTATTGCTTGCTAATACTGTTAACTATTTATCCATAATGGCATTGTCATCTCGGCAGATGCCGGCATTGTCACCCCCGTGAAAATGGGGGTGTGTGTTTACTCTATTCTGACTTATTTTAAATTTTTTGCAATTTATCATCCGCTAGTCCCACTAACAGATAATCTTGATTGCCTGAAAATTTAAATATGCCATATTTAGCGTGTTGATATTGGGAAGCTAAACCTTCTTGAAACAAAAAAGAGTCCGGTAAAATCCGTAATTCTGCTCCTTGCTGATGATAATGGAGTAATCGCTCATCACTGCGTAAGGCTTCTCCGGTATAACATCGTGCAAAAGTACCCATCTTTTTTTCATCAACGCGAATAACGGCATAGCCACTTTTACCATCTTGTGTACATTGATGATATCTTCCTAATGCATACGCAAACTCCACATAGTCTCCTTGTATTAAAGAACGCGGATCAATTGGGATTAATTCTAAATACACGATGTCATTACTTTTTTTTATGTTTTCTTTTTGATAAATACTATAATTAAACAGTGCAAGAATAATGAGCGTCATACCAACTAAAATGATTTTTTTCACTCTATGCTCCCTGATTTAATTTTTTTAAAACCATATATCCCCGTGCGGCCAATAATACTATGCCACTGCCAATGAGGACTGTTGCTTTTTGTAAAAATGTGATATCTAAATTATAATAGTAAAAAAACAGAAACGCCGCTAAGAGAATCATCCCTAAAATCGCAAGTGGTTTTTCATAGCGTGCATATCCCAACGTTATAAAACATAAAGCGATTAGTATGCCGGGCTGAGTGATAATCCCTAATAAGATAATGGCGAGCGCTATTGTTCTACAAAGTCCTTTATATAAGCTTTTATATCCTCCATTAAGGTGAGCCACTATCCCCAATAGAGCAACTGTAGAAACAAATTTAATAACACTTAAGTTATACGCCTGCTGATAATTCCATCTATAATACACTTTGGATTGTATTGAAAAGAAGATAATTATTGTAGCCAATGAACAAACCAAAGCATACGACAAAGGTACATATTTTTTCTCTACAGCTTCGTTCATGTATAAAAATAAAGTTAATGCGAGTTGAGTTATGAAAAATAAGTTCAACATGATTTGCAAAACAGTGTGATAAGAAATCTGCGTAATCAATGTAATCAATAGTAAAAATAAAGTAGTAAATGTCGACAAAAATCTATCTATTGATACGGGATATAGAGAATAAGTGACGCTGGTTATAATGAGTAGCGATAAAAAAGCACTTTCGTAATTGCCTAAAGAAGTGGGTAAGAAATTTATACTTCCACAAACAAATAAAGTTTTCCCTAACAACATAGCAAAAAAAGACACTTGTAGTAAAAAACTGTGGCCTGCGTCCGTGTTTTTGTATTTAGCCATGTGTTGCATAAAAATTGCAAATACTATGAAAACAAGCCCCCAAACGATTTGAGTCATACTAGAATGCCATGAGATAAGTCCGGCGGCATAAAAAAATCCAAGAAAAAATTGAACCGCAAAAAAAGCACCTATGCCAATTAAGATCCGCAAATAGAGTGGCAGATCTCTTTTTTGTGACAAAATAAATTTTTCGACTGCAGGCATATCATGTTCTTCGATCATCTTTTTTTGCTGCCAAGATTGTAATAATTGCTGCGCATCCATGTGATTAGCGTGTAACATGATTTTCCCTCATCTCTTTATCAATTGAACGAAGCTTGATGATGGTAAAAGTAAATATACCTAAAGTAGCACATCCCATCAATAAGTAAGCAAATATCCCAAATAGTGAAGAATCTGTCGTCAACGATAGCAGTTTCCATAAAATAACGACGGCTATTGTAGCTGCAGATAAAAATGTAGCGGCTATGGCGCCTATACTTAAAATGGAATACCGATAGAGGATATAAAATGAAATGTGTGCCACTGCCGCGAGTATTGTTCCTAAGATAATAGCGCTATTGACTTCTTTTGGAAAGTAAATACATAAGAAGGTGGGGATAAACGCATATCCTAAAACAAGTAACACTAATAGCACTCGGAACCATTGTGGTTTTAGAAATTCAAATCCTTTTATTTGAAAATATTCTTTTAATGCTAATAATAATCCATTCAATATTGTTAAATAAACAAAAATCATGTTAGCTTGCTGCCGTACTGGGCCTACTTGCCACCAATATAGAATGATACAAATATTACTGATGATAATCCAAAATACCCATAATCCGGTTAATTCTCCAATCACAACCCAAGGTAATATTAATACCGCCCATAGCATAAAAAGAGTATAAGCATCTGCGCCAGTTTGATAAATTTGACCAAACACTGCTAAAAAAACACCTACTAAAGCAGCAGCAGCGAATAATAATATTTTTCCCACTAAATGATCTAATTTATAATAATACGCACCTATGACCGCTGCAATCAATGCGACTTGTATGGATCCTAATTTCATGGATATCGTTAATTCATTCCAATTAAAAGCAAAGAAATAAAGGATGCCGGATAGAATTAAAGTTATTCCTACGATTAACAAAATCCTTGCCGCCCATAGCCCCCAATTTCTAGGTAAATAGATGAGATTCAGCGCGTACTCTTTAGCTTTCGTAGAAATCAATCGATTAGACCATAACTCATCTACTAATCGACGATTGGCAGGAATATCTTGCAATGAAAGAGAGGGAGAATTATCTGTAGCCATAAAAATATCCTTATCAAAACGAATCATACGTAATATATGTGATTCTAAAGTCGAAATTTTAGCTTGTTATGTGCTGAATATCATTTAATCTTGGATTAAGCACAGATCTTTAATTTCACATCGATCTACCCCCTCTCCCGCGCTGGACGCTTTGTTGGTATAACGACGCTTTTTGCGGGAGAGGGGGTAGATCTCGCTTATCTAACGTTTCGACTTTAGATTCACATATATATCGAGAATACTGCAAAATGTGAAGTTATATAGATCTACGTTTCCTTTCTCTACACTTGCCCATATTCTAACCCATCCCTTAACCAACGCGCAATCAGCGCATCGCAAATTTCTGGATAATTATCTAATAAAGCTGCTGTCATTGCTTTCACTGTCGGTAGCAGTGCGCTATCTCGCAGATAAGAGGCTATACGTAATTGCCCTATCCCCGTTTGTTTCGTTCCTAATAATTCACCACTGCCTCGTAATTGTAAATCTTTTTCTGCGATTGTAAAACCATTTTCAGTACTGCGCATGATTTTCAACCGCTCATAAGCTAAATCCGATAAGGGTGCTTGATATAATAATACACAAAAACTATCATTGCGCCCTCTTCCTACGCGTCCACGTAACTGATGTAATTGCGATAATCCCATGCGCTCGGCATTTTCAATAATCATTAAACTGGCATTGGGCACATCTACGCCGACTTCGACTACCGTTGTCGCCACTAATAAATCAATGTTATTCTCTTTAAAATCTTTCATGACAGCGGCTTTATCATTTGCAGATAAAGCACCATGAACTAAACCAATTTTTAAATTAGGCAATTGCATTATTAATTGTTGTTGTGTTTTAGTGGCTGCTTCGCATTGTAGTTTTTCAGAGTCTTCTATTAAAGGACAAATCCAATAAGTCTGTTTTCCCTGTAGGCATTGTTCTTCAACACGACTAATAATTTTATCGCGATTGTCATTCGCTAATACTACGGTTTGCACCGGCTTTCTTCCTGGCGGTAATTCATCAATAATAGAATGATCTAAATGTGAATAAACACTCATCGACAGAGTTCTAGGAATAGGCGTTGCTGTCATAATCAATTGATGTGGGCTATAGTCTTGCTGTACGCCCTTATCCCGTAACGCCAACCGTTGATCTACGCCAAAGCGATGTTGCTCATCAATAATCAATAACGCCAAATTTTTAAATTCTACTGCATCTTGAAATAAAGCATGCGTACCTACTGCCACTTGCGATATGCCATCTTTTAGCTCTGTTAATGCTTGTTGCCGTGCTTTTCCTTTAACTTTTCCAGATAACCAAGTCACTTTTATCCCTAAGGGAGAAAACCAATTTGATAAATTGTGATAATGTTGCTCTGCTAAAATTTCTGTTGGCGCCATCAAGGCTCCTTGATAACCATTAGCAATCGCTTGTAATAAGCTTACTCCAGCAACCACGGTTTTTCCAGAGCCCACATCGCCTTGTAACAAGCGTAACATAGGCTGTTGTTGTTGCATGTCTTGTCTAATTTCTTGTAGCACTCTTTGTTGTGCTGCTGTTAACGCAAACGGAAGTGCTTGTAAAAAACGCTGCACTAATGTTTCATCACTCATTAATGCGGGGGCTGATTTCGTTTGTAATGCGCGGCGTAAGCGTGATAATCCTATTTGATGCGCTAATAATTCTTCTAACGCTAACCGCTGTTGCATAGGGTGAATACCCGCTAGGAGTTGTTCACGATTGGCATCAGGTGGTGGTCTATGCACATACAACAGCGCTTCTTCTAAACTAGAAATATTTTCTCGAACATTTGCTAATGCTAAATGATCTGTCAATATAGCGCCTTGCCGTAGAAACTCTAATACTTGTTCGGTGATACGTCGCCATTGCCATTGTGAGATCCCTTCAGTGCTGGGATAGATGGGTGTTAAATGATCATCAACTTCCAATGGTTTCCCGGGAATTAAATGCAGATAATCAGGATGAATAATTTCTAGTCCTTGATAGCCGTGTCGCACTTCTCCAAAGCAGCGTAAGCAAGTTCCTACGCTTAACTGTCGCACTTGTTCGGCGGTAAAATGAAAAAATCGTAACGTTATATATCCGGTATTGTCTTTTAATTCACATACTAAACTGGCTTTGGCACTGCGACTCACACGATGGCTTTCAATCACGCCTTCTACAGCAACATAATCTCCTACGCGGATATCTTTTAGCGGTGTTAAATGCGTTCTATCTAAATAGCGTAGCGGCAAGTGGAATAATAGATCTTGCAACGTATAAATACTGAGTTTTTCTAATAACTTTGATATCTGTGGCCCGACTCCACGAAGGATTTTGCAAGGGGCCTTGTCTAGCTCTGTTGTCATTATTCAGTCCTAGCTATATTTTTGTCATCTCAAGCATAGTGAATCAATGTAGCCTAATCGGTTTCAAGGGTCGCCTGTCATGTTTCAAACACGCCGTAAATACGTCCCTGTAGGCTCGG
>CBFGYT010000022.1:0-11389 GCA_965653065.1 uncultured bacterium
AATAATGGCTGACTAGCAGAAATTTCATAGCCATGTTCATTATAGCGGTAAGTGCAAAATCGAGATGCAACTTATCTTAGTACAGTGAATAACACCAAACAAAATTTTAATAATGTTTTATCGTTTATCGGTCAAGTGGAGGCAGATAAACAAACGATTAAATCGAATCAAGTGTCACTGCAAAGCATTATTGATGGTTATTCAGTGGGTACGCAAACCATGTTAGATGTATTGACCGCGCAAGAAAACTTATTTAGTGCGTGGAGTGATTATTCTGATGATCAATACAGCTACATTAATGCGACCATTGCTTTAAAACAAGCTGCAGGAACTTTATCGCCGATCGATTTACAAGAAATTAATTCTTGGTTAACGGAGCAACGCCAACCGTTTACTTTAAATATGTATACTGCTGGCGGTAATGAAGACATTAAGCGTACGCCTTTAGGGGGCGGGAGCGGCACTTGAGCTATCGTTCACAAATAATTGCAGAGTCGCCACACAATCAAGCGCGTGTTTTGCGTGTGCATACCGCCCATGGCGAATTTACCACACCGGCATTCATGCCTGTAGGAACTTATGCTGTAGTCAATACTTTAATGCCTGAAGATTTAATTGCCACTGGCAGTCAAATTATTTTGGGTGGCAATACCTATCATATGTTATCGCAGCCGGGAATGAATGTAATTCAATCGTTAGGGGGCATGCATCAAATGATGCAATGGCCTCATCCTATGTTAACCGACAGTGGCGGCTATCAAATTTTTAGTTTATCGAAGAATAAAAAACTGTGTAAAATTGACGAAGAAGGCGCGCATTTTCGCCATCCACATACCGGGGAATGGTTACATCTAACGCCTAAAAGCTCGATAGAAGCACAAAAAATCATTGGTGCCGATATTATTATGGCATTCGATCAATGCACACCGGATATTGCCGATGAAACGGTGGTGCGTAAAATCATGGCACGTACGCATCGTTGGTTATTAGAATCTAAAACCATACACGATGCCGCACCATTATCTGCTTATGGTCAGCACCAAGCGTTATTTGGCATTATTCAAGGTGGGCGATTCCGTCACTTACGCGAAGAAAGTGCGCAATTTATTGTGTCATTAGATTTAGAAGGGATTGCTATTGGCGGAGAAGCGATTGGTTATGATATGCAGCAAACGGTAGAAACCATCGCTTGGTTGCAAGAACTATTGCCCAAACAAAAAGTGCGTTATAGTATGGGGGTGGGGCTATCGCCGCAAGATTTATTAGATGTGGTCGCCAGTGGGATTGATATTTTTGATTGCGTAGCACCAACGCGCAATGCACGACATGGCAGCCTTTACCATGGGAAAACAATAGAAGATGGAAGTTGGTTAAAATTTTCAAGTAAACACGCTAATCACAGGATCTCTATTGGCAAAAGTATTTACGCGGCAGACGATAATCCGATTTTAGAAGGTTGTGCTTGTCATACATGTCAGCATTATTCGCGCGGTTATTTACATCATTTATTTAAACAAAAGTCCATTGCTTATCATCAGCTCGCTTGTATGCACAATGTGTTTGTGATGCAAGAGACCTGTCGAATAATGCGGGAGAAGATTACGGGGGGTATTCCCACTTAATTTCGAAATACAAAGTAGGGTTATTGTATCCTCGAACCGTCATCCCCGCGCACGCGGGGATCCAGTGAAAGCAGCACAATTCGTGGATTACTCCTGGATCCCCGCGTGCGCGGGGATGACAATGCCAACGTATGTTAGCATCTTCAAGTACGTTTGGCATGAAAGCAAGATAGTTACTAAACTACGTCGGATAACGTTCACGAATAAAGCGTACTTTTCCTAAAGCGCCCCAACCTTCATATACTTTACAAGCATCTTCAAGGGTACGCATTGCTTTATCTTTATAACGAGAATCTAAATAAAGAGAGGCCATGCGTTCTAACGCAAATCCCACATATTCTGGATTTTGATTTTTGCGCGCTTCAATAATGGCCGCATCGTATTTTTCAATGGCAAGAGATGGTTTCTTGTGAAGACGTGCTTTTTCTGCATCCATAATCAATAGCATATAGAGAAAGTTGCTTGGACACGTTTTACTCCATGTTGAGAAATAACGATATATTTTTCGCATTAAGAGGTTGGACTTTATTTTAGCGAAGAAGCTCAAATTAGGATAATTAATAGATTCACTCATAAATAAGAAAAAGAAGAAACGCGCAATACGTAAATAGCTATTAGAGCGGTAGCACGTAGGCAAATAAGGAAGAAGTTTTTTGCTGATAGATGCTGCTGTAGAATATTCTTGAAAGTGAATAGCAGAAGATAATTGTAGGCTATATAAAAACTGAAATCCAAGGCCATAGTTATTTTCAGAACAGTATTGTGTTATATCGGTTAAACTAAAGTACTCATCATCCCAGCAGTTCTTTTTGGCATCTCCAGATAAATTTCTGAAAAATTGGTGGAATAATTTCATGCTAATAAAAGTTCTTAAGCTAATTTCTTTAACAAAAACACCATTTTGTTCCAGTTCTTTAATTTTTTCTGATACGGGAAGCGCGGTATTAAATAGAGTTTCAAATTGATAGGTCAAGCTTAGAAAATCTAAATTACCCGTCTGTGCTGACACATGAAAAGATTTCTTTAATAAAGGTAAGATATCATGAATCGGAATATGCCAAGGCATATGCAGAATGCTGGCGACGCAATAATAAGTAGAGCGGTGTTCGAGAAAACCATTTTTTTCGATTAACTCTCTGGTTTCATCCATCAGCTTGTGAGAATAAGGTGAATGTGGCCAGATCACACCATTAATTAAATAACTCATAGCACGCAAATGAGAACTTTGAGTAGAGAAAGTAGTATTAGCCCAAGTCAATAAGACATATACCCAATTCATCATTTGTCCAGAAAAATAGAGTTCTTCTGCAAAGCTTTGTGCTAAAAGATAGAGTAGTCTATCTTGCAGAGAAGTTTCACCGCTTAATTCGGATATATCTTTGTGTTTAAAGCGAAGATAATATTTGTTCTTTGCAACGGCGAATAGTATATCCAGAATAGTGGGCTTCTTTATGATGATTCTTTTATTATATAGAATAAGCCCCTCTTTTAACGTTTCAATGGATTGAGCTGTTTTATTCATCACTCGATAGAGCAAGCTTTTTAAATGAAGGATTTTTGCTTTTTCAAATTTGTCTGTCGTGTTTTCTAATAATACTTTACTGTACTTTTCCGCTGTTTCGAAACGATGTGACAAAAAAGCACTGCTTACTACGAGAGAGTATATTTTAAAAGTTAAGTCATAGTCCGTTAACCACGAATCTTCTGTTAGTAGAGATAAAGCAGTATTTCCGTAATAGAAAGCGCGCTCTTGAGCAACAGAAGAAAGTGCGATAGAGCCTGCCCTATAATTTAATTCACATATTCTCTTTTTCTCATCATTATCAACCACATACACCAAGCCCTTATCGAATTGATCGGCAATGGTTATAATTCTAGTAAAATCATCTTCGCTTACAAAGTGATTTGCCCATCCACGTGCAATAATAAGATGGACTCTTTTTGTTTCATTAATGGATTTTAAGTGATAAGCGCTCTGTTGCATTTTGTCATGAATAAATCTGTACTCACTTTCCAATAGAATATTGTCATCAATACCCGTCATCCATTCATCTTGTAAATTTAATGGAACAACAATATTTGCTTTCATGGCTGGAAAAATAGCGCGCGATAAAAACTGCGGAGATTGCTTTGTTGCAACGACCAACTCTTCCATTAGAAACGTGTTGCCAATGCACGATGCTATGTGCAAAATGTCTTTTGTTTCATCTGGTAAGTCAAGTAGGATTTTGTCAATAAAGTCAACGACATTATCACTTTCCATAAATTCTTTAATCTTCTTATTATTTAAATCCCATACATTTTCATTTTGATTGAAAAATACTAGTCCTTCACGATGTAATTCTTCTAAAGCCATTAAGAAAAAGAAAGGGTTTCCTTCTGTCTTTTTAGCCATCAATAGAGTTAATTCAGATGTCGTTTCTTCTGGAAGGTAAAGAATGTCTTGTAATAATAGGCTTAAGGTTGGAGCATTCAGTGGAGTCACATCTAATGTATAAATTTCCTTTTTTTTACGAACAGACTCTAAAAAGTGTATGATAGGGTGTTTTCTGTGGATTTCATCGCTACGATAAGAGACAATGAAAAAAATATTTTTAATATCATCACTTGTAGTGAGTTTTTCTAATAGTTGCAACATGGATTCGTTAGCCCATTGCACATCATCTAACAATAGAACAACAGGGCGGTTAGCGCCACAAATTTTTACAAACCTATGCAAAGCTAATTGGAATCTATTTTTAGTTTGTTCAGGACTGACATCAGGTAACTCTTCGGGTTCACCGACGACTAGTTTTAATCTAGGAACTAAATCGGTTAAAACTTTTAAAATCGGACCAATTTCAGTTAACAATTTATGTTTGAAGGTTTGATATTCTTCTTCGGGCAACCCCATATAGTATTGAACTAATTTATCTAGCGCTTTTCTCAATCCTTCATAAGTATCACTTTGTTGAAAGGTGTCGAACTTTCCACTTACAAAAAATCCATTAGCGACAGCAACTTTCTTGGAAAGTTCTTTAATTAAGCTGGTTTTACCCACACCAGAATTGCCTGAAACAGAGAGTAAAATAGAGTGCCCAGTTGTGCAAAGGTTATCAAAAAGGGAGAATAAGCTATTTATTTCTTCTTCTCTGCCATATAGATGATCAGGTAATTCCAGTTGCGTAATTTGATCGTGCGTAGCTAACTTAAACTCAGGGATCTTCTGATTAGCCTCATATTCTTTCCAGCAAAATGCTAAATCTTCTTTCAATCCTATCGCACTTTTATAGCGATCTTGAGGCATTTTTGATAATAGCTTCATAACAATATTAGCAATCATATCAGGAATGCCTGGAACCCAAGAGTGAATAGATTTTGGTTCTTTAGACAGATGTCCGCGAATGACTGCGAAAGGATCGTTGGATTCAAATGGAAGATGTCCGGTTAACAATTTATAAAAAATAACGCCCATAGAATAGAGATCAGCCCGTCTAGTTAATGGTCTATTCATGCGTCCCGTTTGTTCTGGTGCCATATAATCTAGTGAACCCGGTAAAAGGTTTGGTGGAAGATTAGGCGTCATTATTCGTTTTAATTCTGTTGCTAAAGAAAAATCACTGATATAAACTTCTTGAGTTTCTATATTATATAGTATGTTTTTCAGAGTTAAGTTGCGATGAATTAATTGCGCTTCATGGATTTCACTTAATGCCTGTGTCATTTTGACTGCTAGCGGGAGAAAAACATCAATTTTAACTGCATTTCTACCAAACCATTCATTAAGGCTTTTAGCACCGTGATCGTGAAAAGCAAGACCAATGCCTTCATTAGAATCAATATAATCTACAGGTTGTAAGACATGAGGCGAAAGATCAGATAATCGCAATAGCAACTCAAATTCATGATGCAATTGTGCTTTATCAATAATAGAGGCTTGATTATAATTCACTGTTTTAACGATGACTGCTTCATTTGTTTTTGAATTAATGCCTTGATAAAGGATATACTTACCTTCAATATCAAACGTTGATTTTAAATCATATCGTTCTAATTTACGCATCTTCTTTGCCTCTTTATGTTATGATTCATTCTGCAAGAATTTAGCATAGTACGTTCTTAAAAAAGAAACTTTTCCTAAAGCGCCCCAATCCGAATATATTTTAATGGCTTTGTTTATATAGAAGGATACTAATCTTTCTTTATTTGTTTTAATACAGATATCAGCACAATATTCGCATGCCAATCCAGCATATTCAGCTTGATTAGACTCTAGCGCTAAATTAATGGCCTCTTCATAGTTTTTTATAGCCATATCAAAATTGTTTTTTAAGCAAAACATTTCAGCTCGCATGAAGCTATCAAAGAGAGAAAAATTTGCTGGAGATAAGCGAGACCACAAATGAATATTTTTATATATTTTATTCATACGCGATTTAGCTCTTATCTTCTCTATAAAGGATAAAGATGGATAAGAATGCGCATCTAAGATAAAGCTGTAGAACAAGAGACGTAATATTCTAAAATAGTTATTTGTTTTAACTATTTTATCAAGTTCTGGAAGCAATTTTAATTGTGCCTCTTTCCCTTTTTCATGCTCTTTAAATTGTACTGACATCATCATTTTGAAAATATAATAAGTGCTAAGGCCGACAAAGTATTGATTTTCTTTACAAAATTTTTCCAGCTCTGGACCTGAAAAAAAATCATCGTCCCAACAGTTTGGAGAGGTGATGCCTACCATGTTTCTGCAATATTGTTTAAATATTTTAAACAGCATAAATACTCGTGGGCTTATTTCATGCACAAGAGTGCTGTGTAAGTTTATTTCCTCTATCATTTTTGGCAAGCTCAACTTAAAGTTAAAAGCAATTCTGTATAGATAGGTAAAGGATAAGAAGTCTAAGTTACCTGCTTGTTCAGACACTTCAACTGCCTTATTCACAAAAGGAAGTAATTCGTGGATAGGCGTATGCCATGGACCATGTAAAATGACACCAACGCAATATAGTGTTGTTTGATGTTCAATGGTCTTTGACCGTTCTAGCATTTTACGCGCTTCTTCAAATAGATCGTGTGCATATTGAGTATGTGGCCAAATAATAGAATGAGCAATGTACCCTAATGCACGTAAATAGCAATTTTGCCTGTCGAAAGTGGAAGAGAACCACGTTAATAAAGAATAGCTCCAACGGTGCAAGTCCCCAGAAAGATAAAATTCTTCAGAGAAACTTTGCGTCAAATTATAGATTAAATTTTCTTGATTTGAGTATTCTGTAGGTAGCGCAATCAATGGACTTCTTTTAATTGAAAAATAATATTTTGCTTTTAGAATACAGAATAAGTATCCAAGTATATTAGGGTTTGTTAATACGTCTTTTTGTTTTAGTAGTCGTAAGGCTTCTTCTGTGCTAGCAAGCGCTTCTTTTCTTTTTCCCATTGCGCGATAAAGAGTTGCTTTTAAGCTTAAGATCCGTGCTTTATCAAAGGGATTACTGGCTTTTTGTGCTGCTATCTCGGCCAATTCTTCGGAGTAACTCAATTCTCTGAACAAGAATGCACTGCGAATAGCATTAAGATAAATATTGTAGCATAGTTCATAACTATTGTTCCAGGCATCAGCATCGAGTAATTCCAAAGAGATCTTTGAGTAGTAATAAGCGCGTTCGTAAGCAACAAATTGAATGGCAAAAGAGGCAGCTTGATAATTTAACTCACATACACGTTTTTTCTCTTCTTTATTTGCAATGTAACTGAGTCCTTTATCGAATTGATCTGCGGTAGCAATTATGCGAATGCTATCATTCTTATCCGTATAAGAACGTTCCCAACCGCGACCTATCTCTAAATGAGTTTTTTTAGTATCTTCTATGGTTTTTAGCTGGTAAGCCGCTTGTTGGATTCTATCGTGCATAAATCTGAATTCACTAGAAAGTAGAATATTGTTATCCGTTCCTACCATCCACTCATCTTGTAGATTAAGAGGTAGAATAATACCTATTTTCATGGCCGGGATTAGAGCGCTAACAATGGAAAATGGAGTTTGATCGATAGAGTAAGCAATATCGGCTAGAGAAAATGTGTTACCAACACAAGACGCTAAATGTAAAATTTCTCTGGTTTCCTGGGGTAGAGCATGTATCATTCTCTCTACAAAATCAACCACATTATCAACTTCTAGTGCGTTAGAGATCTTCTCATTATTCCAGTCCCATTGCTTTTTATCTTTTGAAAAGAAAATATATTTTTCTCTATATAAATCTTCCAGCATCATGAGTAAGAAGAGGGGGTTCCCTTCAGTCTTTCTTGACATGATTAATGCAAGTTTTTCAATTCTCTCTTTAGGTAAATAGAGAATATCTTGTAATAGTTCACACAGTACGTTTGCACCTAGTGGTTCTACATCCATGGAGTAAACTGTTTTTTTATTAGCAACCGAATTTAAGAAAATATCAACAGGATGTCCTGTAGTCACCTCATTACTGCGGTAGCTTATTATTAAAAACAAGTTTTTAATATCTTTACTAGAGATTATCTTTTCCAATAACTCTAACATAGAACCATTTGCCCATTGTAAATCATCTAAAAATAAAATGACGGGGCGATCCGTGGTAATGACTTTAATGAATTTATGAAAGGCAAGTTGGAAGCGATTTTTAGTTTGTTCAGGGCTAATTTCTGATAAGGCAGGAGGCTCACCTACAATTGCTTTTAATCTAGGGATCATATCGGTGATGACCTTTAGAATAGGTCCTGCTTCATTAATTAAATTGTATCTTAATCGTAGATAATCTTCTTCGGGTAATAGTATTAAGTATTGCACCAACTTATCTAAAGCTTTACGTAATCCTTCATAGGTATCACTTTGTTGGAAAGAGTCAAATTTCCCTTGTACAAAAAAACCATTTGTAAGAGAGACTTTTTTTGATAACTCATGGACAATACTTGTTTTACCTATTCCAGAATATCCTGAAACAGCTAATAGAATAGAATCTTCTTTTTCACACAGCACATTAAAAAGAGTCATTATTTTTTGAATATGTTCTTCTCTACCATATAATCTGTCGGGCAATTCTAAGTTAGCTGCGAAATCGTCTTGTCCTAATTCAAATAAAGGAAATGTACTCGTTTTTTTATATTCTTGAAAACATCGTTCTAAGTCATTTTTTAATCCCGTTGCACTTTTATAACGATCTTGTGGCATTTTTGATAGTAGCTTCATCACAATCTTGGATAAAATTTCTGGAACTTCCGCATTCTTCTCTTTTGGAGAAAGAGGTGTTTTCAATAAATGGCTACGAATCAACGCTTCTGGATCTTTAGCTTCAAAAGGGAGTGAGTTGGTTAGTAATTTATAAAAGATAACTCCTAGAGAATATAAATCGGCACGACGAGTTAAGGGCCTATTCATTCGACCTGTTTGCTCTGGAGCCATATATTCTAATGTTCCTTGCAGCATTCGTGGCGGATCATTTGGCATGATAGTTCGATTAAATTCTGTTGCAAAAGAGAAGTCAGCTATTTTTACATCCAGTGTTTCTGGGTTATATAATATATTCTGCAAAGTCAAATTTTTATGAATGATATCTGCAGAATGTATTTCTTCTAGTGCTTCAGTAATTGCAATGCCCAAAGGGAGAAAGCTTTCTAATGGTAAGCTTTTTCTTCCTAACCAAGCACTTAAAGTTCGTTCTCCTTCATCTAATATTGCAACGCCAGGCATATCTTCAGAATCAATAAATTCAAGAGCATGAGGAATATGTTTGGCTTGTTTAGATAAGCGGTCGAGTAGAAAATACTCGTGTTGCAACTGTGCTTTTTCAAGTAGGCTAGGATCATAATGGTTAAGTGTTTTAATGATAACACGTTCATCGGTTTCTACTTTTTTACCGCGGTAAAAGATATATTTTCCACCGATTTCTACAGAATCATTTACATTATACTCTTTAATTTTTTTCATTCTTCTCATCCTCATTGCCTAATCATTGGAAAAAAGCTTAAGATTTTCTGAATTGAAAACAACATATAATCAACAGAGTTCTTTCAACAGTATAGCGCATATTTTAATTAAGTTATTTTGCTTAAAAAGGATGAGAAGTGGTATGAGTTGAGTTATAGACAGATAAATCAATCAGTTAAAGAATACAAAGGGAAATAGTGTTTCTGGTATATCTTTAAAGCGTGCCTTGTTGAAAATAATGTAGAGCAGCTTCTTTATCATTGAGTTGCAAAGAAAGTTCGCCTAATAAAATATAAGTTTTAGAGGAAGGATATATTTTTAGACTGTGTTCCAAATAGCTACTGGCTTGTGACAAAGCGCCATCTATCATCGCTAGGCGACCTAAGCATAATAGTATATGGGGATCTTGTCCTTGTTGTTTTAGTAAAGACAATGCAAAATCAATCTGTTTATTTAAGCGATGACTATGAATTCTACTGTAAAGTTCTATTAATTGCGGGTCATATTGTGTCTTTAATGCTTCTCTCGCTAATTCTTCTGCAAGCTCTTGCATATGACTGTCTAATAGAAACTGGCTATAAGGTAACACCCATTCTTTACGCTTCTGTAATGGTTTAGGTAATTTTTGCCAGAATTCTTCTATCTGCTTAAAATCGCCATTTTTTAATTGTTGTAACAATAGTTCTAGATATATTTTTTCACTCAATTGTTGTAATTGTGTTGCATCGAGTAATTTCTGCTTCTTTAATGTAGGAATAAGTTCGAGTAAATCTTGCCAGTCTGAAAGTCGATAATAGACTTGCTTTAATAATCGTAACATATATTTATGATGAGGCGCTTCTTGTTGAATGTGACGCAGAGTTGCTAAGCAATGTTCCCATTGTTCATCATGATACTGTAATTCCGCTTGAGTTAGGCTCACAGCTATTTTTGCTTCTGGGGTAGAATCATGTGCATAATGTAAATATTGGTCTCGCCTATCGTACGCTTGCAATGCTTGCGCTGCTTTAGCGGCAGATAAATAATTTACTAAGGGGATTTCATTAAATTTGACAGATTTTATCAACAGCGTTTCCGCTTTCTCCCAATCGCCTTCTGCTAAAGCGAGTAAACCTTGTAGAGTTTGTCGATGACTACTTTCATAACGACGATCATGTCGCCATTTTTTAAAAACACGCAATAAAAATCCTGGGCCATTGACTAATCGTAATAGAATATAGAGTAAAATAAAAATAATAATAATAGAAGTAATGCCAAACCATAATGGCGTTTCAATAGACCAATGTCCATACGTAATGGATAGATAGCCAGGTGCAGCGCTTAACATGAGAGCGCTCCAAGCAATGAATAAAACGATGATAATAGAGCTTAACCAGCGTAGCATTATTTATCCTTCAGAATTGGTTAAAATGGTTTGTACACGATCTATCAAGGGGGATATTTGGGGAAATTCAGGTTGTAAATTAATGGCTGCAAGCGTATTAATTTGCTTTTGAATATTTTCAGCAATAGCATTATTCGTATCATAGTGTGTTTGTAGCCAAAGATTAGCTTGCTTTAAACTATTTGTAAATAGTGTATTATCGTGTGACAGCACAGCCCATTGCGCTTGCGACAAGTATAAACACAGTCTCGCATTGAGATAAGCGCGCTCGTCAGGGGTAATAAAATGAGGCGCATCGGCCGCATAGTGTTTTACCGTAACGACTTTTTGCAGATTATGCCAAGCATGTCCCCAAAAGCGATGCCAAAAAGATTGCGGATTTTCATTATTGTGTGAAAGCGTTTGCGGTTCAGTTTGGGTTAACGGCAAAGTATTGACAGCATC